>NZ_OZ034965.1:2100000-2363561 GCF_964030805.1 Spiroplasma endosymbiont of Zeiraphera isertana | reverse complement strand
TTTAAAAACCTCTTTAATTAATATAATTATTGTGGATAAATTGTGGATTAATGTTGATAACTTTTTTATAATTATAATCTGTATTATACTTTTAAAAAAAATAAAAAAAAATAATATTTATTATTTACTGAGTTGTAAATATAAATGGGACAGTTTTTTAAAATAATTGTATTAAATCTATTGGTCTTTTATAAGAGAGCGATTTTCTGGGTGTAGAATTAATTTGAAATGCTATAAAATTTAAATCTTTTTGTTTATATGAAGATAGATCTGTAGATTTTGGTAAATATCTTCTTAAAATACCATTATTATTTTCATTTAAACCCCTTTGGCAAGGTTTACCAGGATCTGCAAAATAAATTTTTAATTTTCAAAAAAACTCTTGATGAAATAAAAAAAATCATCAACCTGGCCTAAAATTTGATTTTATTTAATTTTGGGATTTATTTTTTTTACAAACCGAAATATAATGCTTCAGATTTTGCATAAGGTGATATTTTATAATGTTGGTATTTAAATTTTCATAAATTGAGGTAATTTTGAATATTGGTAAATCCAATGCCATGATAATGAGTAATAAATTCTTTTAAACTTGATTGTATTTTACCGATATTACTTAAATTTTTATAATTTAATTCTTTATTTTCTTTTGATTTAAATTTCTTGAGAGTACATTTTGTTTGTTTAGCTACTGTATCATATAGTATTTGCATATCACAAACTATAATTGATTTTTCTTCGATAAGCTTAGAGGTTAAATTTTCTTGTACTCATTTTTTTGTTAATCTTTTAGTATTTGTTGTTTGAGCATAAATATTTTTATTTTCATCAATTGCCATTTCAATACAACAGTTTAAATCTTTAGCATTTTCTTCAATTCATTTTTTTCTTGGATCATCTGGATTTTTGAAATTTCCTTTATGAATTTCTTTGATAAAAGTTTCATCAATTTCAATTCTACCTTTTAATTTTGTGAATGGTTTTTGTGTTTTTGCTAATTGTGATGATTTCATAAATTTTTGACGATTAAATCATGCTGATGTTTTTGAAATTTTAGCAAATTGAGAAATAGTATAAGCAGATTGACCTAACAATGACAATCAAATTATTCAATCTCATTGTTCATGAGATAAATGACTTCAATGTAAAAAATGATTTCTTAAAGCATCAAAGCTACTTTTACAATCTTTGCATAAATATTTTTGCTTATTATTCTTAAAACCATTTTTTACACATCAATAAGATTGACAATTTGGACATTGAATTCCTTTTTCTTTAAATTTTTTATCAATTGCATCTAATTTTTCTTTTTTCTCAATTTGTTTAATTCTATTTTTAAAATGTCTAATAATTTTTATAAATTCTTAATCTTTTTTGTTTTTTAAAACATCAATTAATTCATTATTAGTCACAAAAAATCACCCCTGATATAAAAATATTACTTTTAATTTTAAATTAAAAGTAATAAAATAAATTTTGACATTACAAATTTTTTTTAATTTTCAAAAAAACTCTTGACGAAATAAAAAAAACATCAACCCGGCCTAAAATTTGATTTTATTTAATTTTGGGATTTATTTTTTTTACAAACTGAAATATAATGCTTCAGATTTTGCATAAGGTGATATTTTATAATGTTGGTATTTAAATTTTCATAAATTGAGGTAATTTTGAATATTGGTAAATCCAATGCCGTGATAATGAGTAATAAATTCTTTTAAACTTGATTGTATTTTACCGATATTACTTAAATTTTTATAATTTAATTCTTTATTTTCTTTTGATTTAAATTTCTTGAGAGTACATTTTGTTTGTTTAGCTACTGTATCATATAGTATTTGCATATCACAAACTATAATTGATTTTTCTTCGATAAGCTTAGATGTTAAATTTTCTTGTACTCATTTTTTTGTTAATCTTTTATTATTTGTTGTTTGATCATAAATATTTTTATTTT
The DNA here is from genome assembly GCF_964030805.1 of Spiroplasma endosymbiont of Zeiraphera isertana. Taxonomy (GTDB): domain Bacteria; phylum Bacillota_I; class Bacilli_A; order Mycoplasmatales; family VBWQ01; genus Spiroplasma_E. The sequence continues at coordinate 2,361,604 of NZ_OZ034965.1, read as the reverse complement.
CATCAATTGCCATTTCAATACAACAGTTTAAATCTTTAGCATTTTCTTCAATAGACTTGGTGCAAAACTAAGGTAATTCAAAATGGCTTTTATCCCTTTATGTACTATTTTTAAATTTTATCACATAAATGGAGATAAAAGCCTACCTAGGAAATTATCCCCGCATGTATTTAAATCAAACACAAAATTACAGTTTCAAAACTAGGTATGTTATTGAATTTATATGCTGATTCTTTTGCATATAAATGAATATTGTGCTTTGAAACTCTTATGTGTGTTCGGAAAGTTCGTCGGATGTGCTTTCATGCTGATTCAATCTGGTTTGTGTTTACACCTGTTGGTGACACATACCCAACTTCATGATTTACGATTTCATGTTTGGGATAGAATTTTTTGAAACTTACATATCCCTTCCAAGAATCCGTAAATAGACAGCACTCAGTAAAAATGTGTTTCAATGCAAATCTTAAAAGGTTTTTTTCATCTGCATTTTTCAGCACCTTCACAATTAGTTTGTTGCTGGTTTTCTCATAAACTCCAACAATCAAAGTTTTATTCAACAAGGATCTTCCTTGTTTTTTAAAACCTAAATGTGAAAGATACATTTCATCCATCTGTGCTGTGCCATCAACAATGAAACCTGCATCTTGATTTCCAATTCTAGTCCTGATTTCATGACACATTCTTCAAGCTGTTTTATAGGTCACACCCAATTCCCTTGCAACATCGGTTGCTGGTATGCCATGCTTTGTGTTTATTCATCTAAAGATGAGATAAAACCAAGATGTCATTTGGGTCTGTGACTTATAAAAAATGGTTCCATAAAGAATACTAAATGTTTGGTTACAGTTCAAACATCGTATTCTTCTCAAATCAGAAGCATTCAAACTAGAAGAAGCACACCTGATGCATTTCATTGTTTTAAACTTCGCTATATATTTCAAACAATCGTTTTCAGTTTGAAATATGCTATTGAATTCATTTCAATTCATTTTTTCCTCCACACTAGTACATGCGGGGATAATTTCCTTCAAAATTATATATTCCTGCTATTAAATTAAATCTTAATGCAAATCTTCGTATTTTATTGCGATATTTTAAACTTAAAATTTTAAAACGTTTTAGTTTAGCAAATACGTGTTCAATTTTAATTCTAATTTTACTTAAAGTTTTATTGTATTCTTTTTGAATTGGTGTTAATTGATTGTATTTACTTTTTTTAAATGGCAAAAATGTATTTTTGTGAATATTTTGTATACCTTGATAACCTGAATCAACAAAAACTTGTTTTTCTGGATGAATAAAAGTTTTAGATTTTAGAAGCAATTTAAAATCATGAATGCTTCCAAAACAAAAAGCAGTTGAAATAATTTTTCCATTGGAAATATCAATAATTATTTGGGATTTGAGAGAATGATGTTTCTTTTTACCTGAAAAAAGTAATTTTAGTTTTTTTTAATTCTTTCAATTGGAGTTTCAGTAGCATCAATAGCTAACAAATTATTATTAGTACCTTTATTTTTTGTTAAATCTTTTTTTTCAGGTAAATTAAAAATTCCGCTTTTTATTAAAATATTTTCAATTCAAAAAATATTACGAATGCAACTAGTATGATTAATATTATATCTTTTTGCAATAACTCTATAACTACTATAGTCTTTTCAATATTCTAAAGTCATTAATAAACGCTCTTCAATTACAATTTTATTTTTTCTACCACCATAATATTTTTGTTTAGACTCAGCAATTTTTAAAATTTCAAGCATTTTATAAAATGTTTGTGGCTTTATGCCGACTAAACTATAAAATTCTTGATCATCTTTATATTTTTTCAACATAATAACTATCACCTTTAATATTAATAATAATCGTTAAATTGTTAAAATTAAAGGTTTTGCACCAAGTCTATTATAGAACTAACACAATTTAATTTTTATATAAGTGTCCTTTTTAATTTTACAATTAAAGTTTAATATTATAAATGATTTATTTTTTGTTAAACTAATATTGTTTTTATTAAAAATAAACAGAATAATTTTTTAATTTTCACAAAAAATCTTGATATTACTTTTAATTTTAAATTAAAAGTAATATTTTTATATCAGGGGTGATTTTTTGTGACTAATAATGAATTAATTGATGTTTTAAAAAACAAAAAAGATGAAGAATTTATAAAAATTATTAGACATTTTAAAAATAGAATTAAACAAATTGAGAAAAAAGAAAAATTAGATGCAATTGATAAAAAATTTAAAGAAAAAGGAATTCAATGTCCAAATTGTAAATCTTATTGATGTGTAAAAAATGGTTTTAAGAATAATAAGCAAAAATATTTATGCAAAGATTGTAAAAGTAGCTTTGATGCTTTAAGAAATATTTTTTTACATTGAAGTCATTTATCTCATGAACAATGAGATTGAATAATTTGATTGTCATTGTTAGGTCAATCTGCTTATACTATTTCTCAATTTGCTAAAATTTCAAAAACATCAGCATGATTTAATCGTCAAAAATTTATGAAATCATCACAATTAGCAAAAAAACAAAAACCATTCACAAAATTAAAAGGTAGAATTGAAATTGATGAAACTTTTATCAAAGAAATTCATAAAGGAAATTTCAAAAATACAGATGATCCAAGAAAAAAATGAATTGAAGAAAATGCTAAAGATTTAAACTGTTGTATTGAAATGGCAATTGATGAAAATAAAAATATTTATGCTCAAACAACAAATACTAAAAGATTAACAAAAAAATGAGTACAAGAAAATTTAACATCTAAGCTTATCGAAGAAAAATCAATTATAGTTTGTGATATGCAAATACTATATGATACAGTAGCTAAACAAACAAAATGTACTCTCAAGAAATTTAAATCAAAAGAAAATAAAGAATTAAATTAGACTTGGTGCAAAACCTTTAATTTTAACAATTTAACGATTATTATTAATATTAAAGGTGATAGTTATTATGTTGAAAAAATATAAAGATGATCAAGAATTTTATAGTTTAGTCGGCATAAAGCCACAAACATTTTATAAAATGCTTGAAATTTTAAAAATTGCTGAGTCTAAACAAAAATATTATGGTGGTAGAAAAAATAAAATTGTAATTGAAGAGCGTTTATTAATGACTTGAGAATATTGAAAAGACTATAGTAGTTATAGAGTTATTGCAAAAAGATATAATATTAGTCATACTAGTTGCATTCGTAATATTTTTTGAATTGAAAATATTTTAATAAAAAGCGGAATTTTTAATTTACCCGGAAAAAAAGATTTAACAAAAAATAAAGGTACTAATAATAATTTGTTAGCTATTGATGCTACTGAAACTCCAATTGAAAGAATTAAAAAAAACTAAAATTACTTTTTTCAGGTAAAAAGAAACATCATTCTCTCAAATCCCAAATAATTATTGATATTTCCAATGGAAAAATTATTTCAACTGCTTTTTGTTTTGGAAGCATTCATAATTTTAAATTGCTTCTAAAATCTAAAACTTTTATTCATCCAGAAAAACAAGTTTTTGTTGATTCAGGTTATCAAGGTATACAAAATATTCATAAAAATACATTTTTGCCATTTAAAAAAAGTAAATACAATCAATTAACACCAATTCAAAAAGAATACAATAAAACTTTAAGTAAAATTAGAATTAAAATTGAACACGTATTTGCTAAACTAAAACGTTTTAAAATTTTAAGTTTAAAGTATCGCAATAAAATACGAAGATTTGCATTAAGATTTAATTTAATAGCAGGAATATATAATTTTGAATTACCTTAGTTTTGCACCAAGTCTATTGCGCTAATTCCTTTCTTTTCTTAATTATAGAACTAACACAATTTAATTTTTATATAAGTGTCCTTTTTAATTTTACAATTAAAGTATTTATAACATTATCTGCAACTTTCGATTTAATTTTATTTAAACTTTGGTATACTAAAACATAGTAAATAGTTTATAAGCAAAAGATAGGTGAATAAATAATATTATGAGTATCGATAAAAAATACATTAGAAATTTTTCAATTATTGCCCATATTGATCATGGTAAATCAACTTTGGCTGATCGTATTTTAGAATTAACTAATGCTGTTTCAAAAAGGGAAATGAAAAATCAATTGTTAGATTCACTAGATTTAGAACGTGAACGTGGCATTACAATTAAATTAAATAGTGTACAACTTAAATATCAATCATTAGATGGTCATACTTATTTGCTTCACTTAATTGATACTCCAGGTCATGTTGACTTTACTTATGAAGTATCGCGTAGTTTAGCAGCATGTGAAGGTGCCATTTTAGTAGTTGATGCTGCTCAGGGTATTGAAGCACAAACTTTAGCAAATGTATATTTAGCATTAGATAATGATTTAGAAATTATTCCTGTTATTAATAAAATAGATTTACCAAGTGCTGAACCAGAAAAAGTTAAGGAAGAAATTGAAAAAGTATTGGGTTTACCTGCTGATTATGCGCCTTTAATTTCTGCAAAAACAGGTATTAATATTCGCGATGTTTTAGAAGCAGTTATTAAATATATTCCTTATCCAATTGATGCTGATGATAATGAACCATTGCGTGCTTTAATTTTTGATTCATTATATGATAAATATCGTGGAGTGATGGCATTTATTAGAATCAAAACTGGTGTAATTAAAGTTGGCGATAAAGTAAGAATGATGTCAACTGGTGCCGAATATGAAATTACTGAATTAGGAGTACGCACACCAAAAGAAGAAAAGAGAGAAATGTTAACAGCTGGTGAAGTTGGTTGAATTAGTGGTGCAATTAAAATAATTAGTGATATTCATGTTGGTGATACGATTACTAGTGTTATTAATCCTGCTGATGCACCATTACCGGGTTATAAAACTTTAAAACCAATGGTTTATTGTGGTTTATATCCAATTGATACTAATAAATATCAAGAATTAAAGGATGCATTATATAAAATTCAATTATCAGATTCCTCATTAATTTTTACTGCTGAAACATCACAAGCATTAGGTTTTGGTTTTCGTTGTGGTTTTTTAGGGTTATTACATATGGATGTTATTCAAGAACGTTTAGAGCGTGAATATAATTTAGTTTTAATTTCAACAGCTCCTTCTGTAATTTATGAAGTAAATTTAACTAATGGTGAAAAGTTAATAATTGATAATCCAGCAAAATGACCAACTATGCAGACAATTAAAAGTGTAGAAGAACCATTTGTGCAAGTAACAATAATGACACCAGAACAATATGTTGGTGCATTGATGCAATTATGTCAGGATAAACGTGGAACTTATTTAGATTTAAAATATGCTGATAATTTACGAATAACTCTTATTTATAATATGCCACTGAATGAAATTGTCATTGATTTTTTTGATAAATTAAAATCAATATCAAAAGGTTATGCTTCATTAGATTATGAATTAATTGGTTATCAGGAAAGTAAATTAGTGAAAATGGATATTTTATTAGCAGGTAATATTGTTGATGCATTATCTGTTATTGTTCATAAGGATTTTGCTTATGATCGTGGGCGTGTTTTATGTGAAAAATTAAAAAAATTAATTCCAAAACAAAATTTTGAAGTTGCTATTCAGGCTGCTATTAATAATAAAATTATTGCTCGTCAAACTGTGCAAGCAGTTAGAAAAGATGTTATTGCTAAATGTTATGGTGGTGATATTACAAGAAAAAGAAAACTTTTAGAAAAACAAAAAGAAGGAAAGAAAAAAATGAAATCGATTGGTAATGTTGAATTACCACCAGAAGCATTTCGTGCTGTTTTAAAAATAGATGAAGAAAATTAATAAAAAAGTTATAAATATTTGATTTGTTTTTTTCTAAATTGGATTATTTGAAACCTGAGTTGTAAATATAAAAGGGACAGTTTTTTAAAATAATTGTATTAAATCTATTGGTCTTTTATAAGAGAGCGATTTTCTGGGTGTAGAATTAATTTGAAATGCTATAAAATTTAAATCTTTTTGTTTATATGAAGATAGATCTGTAGATTTTGGTAAATATCTTCTTAAAATACCATTATTATTTTCATTTAAACCCCTTTGGCAAGGTTTACCAGGATCTGCAAAATAAATTTTGACATTACAAATTTTTTCGATTAATCTTCATTTACTAAATTCTTTACCACGATCAAAAGTAATGGTTTTAACTGTTCCTTTTTGTAACTTTGAAATAAATTTTATTAGACTTGGTGCAAAACTAAGGTAATTCAAAATTATATATTCCTGCTATTAAATTAAATCTTAATGCAAATCTTCGTATTTTATTGCGATATTTTAAACTTAAAATTTTAAAACGTTTTAGTTTAGCAAATACGTGTTCAATTTTAATTCTAATTTTACTTAAAGTTTTATTGTATTCTTTTTGAATTGGTGTTAATTGATTGTATTTACTTTTTTTAAATGGCAAAAATGTATTTTTGTGAATATTTTGTATACCTTGATAACCTGAATCAACAAAAACTTGTTTTTCTGGATGAATAAAAGTTTTAGATTTTAGAAGCAATTTAAAATCATGAATGCTTCCAAAACAAAAAGCAGTTGAAATAATTTTTCCATTGGAAATATCAATAATTATTTGGGATTTGAGAGAATGATGTTTCTTTTTACCTGAAAAAAGTAATTTTAGTTTTTTTTAATTCTTTCAATTGGAGTTTCAGTAGCATCAATAGCTAACAAATTATTATTAGTACCTTTATTTTTTGTTAAATCTTTTTTTCCAGGTAAATTAAAAATTCCGCTTTTTATTAAAATATTTTCAATTCAAAAAATATTACGAATGCAACTAGTATGACTAATATTATATCTTTTTGCAATAACTCTATAACTACTATAGTCTTTTCAATATTCTAAAGTCATTAATAAACGCTCTTCAATTACAATTTTATTTTTTCTACCACCACAATATTTTTGTTTAGACTCAGCAATTTTTAAAATTTCAAGCATTTTATAAAATGTTTGTGGCTTTATGCCGACTAAACTATAAAATTCTTGATCATCTTTATATTTTTTCAACATAATAACTATCACCTTTAATATTAATAATAATCGTTAAATTGTTAAAATTAAAGGTTTTGCACCAAGTCTATTATAAAAATTTAAGTAATATCAGTAAAATACAATCAAGTTTAAAAGAATTTATTACTCATTATCATGGCATTGGATTTACCAATATTCAAAATTACCTCAATTTATGAAAATTTAAATACCAACATTATAAAATATCACCTTATGCAAAATCTGAAGCATTATATTTCAGTTTGTAAAAAAAATAAATCCCAAAATTAAATAAAATCAAATTTTAGGCCAGGTTGATGATTTTTTTTATTTCATCAAGAGTTTTTTTTAAAATTAAAAGAATAATTTGTTAAGATATAAATATTATGTTAGAATACTTTTAATGATTTTTTATTAGAATTTTAAAAAAAGGAGAAAAAAATGAAACCGACATATCAACCAAGTAAGAGAAAACATCAAAAAACTCATGGTTTTTTTGCAAGAATGAAATCTGCGACAGGGATTAACGTTATTAAAAGAAGACGTCAAAGAGGACGTAAAAAATTAACAGCATAGTTTAAAAAAAAAAAAAATAAGGTGAACAAAATATGGAAAAAAAATACCGCCTTTTGAAAAATCATCATTTTAAATATTTAATTAATGAAGGAAAAAGTATTTCAAATGGTCAATTTTTTATCTATTATATGAATAGAGTAGATTTTGAAACTATACGAGTAGGTGTATCAGTAGGAAAAAAACTAGTTCGTTTTGCTTTTGCACGTAATAAGATTAAACGTCAAGTACGAGGAATGTTAGTAGATATTAAAAAAGATTGACCAGTAGATATAGTAATTATGATTAGAAAAAATTATTTATCTAATACATATGAAGAAAATCTTAGCTCTTTATTACATCTTTTAATGAAAATCCCATTATAGGAGAGTAAAATTAATGCAATATAAAAAGTTTTTATTTCCTGAACAACAGAAAAAAAACGTTTGATTAAAAATAACATGAAAATGAACTAAAATTATTTTAGGGACTTTTTTATTGATGTCAACACTTTGAGGTTGCGGTCAGACTATGGGTGATCCTAATGTTGCAACTAGTGATGTTATTTCAGCTTATGATTTTCAAAAATATAATGTAGCGGCTGTTTTTTTTGAATTACTTATTGGTAACAGTGATGTAGCAAAAAATCACATTTTTCATTTTAATGGTAATAATATTTATGAATATGGATTTACAGGGATTAGAACATGAAGTGAAGCTTGAACACAAACTAAATCACCGTTCTTTGGAATGTTTGTTTATCCAATTGCTTGAATCTTAGTTAGTATTTCTGCTGGATTAAGTGTTGGAGTTGATGTAAATTCAAAATATTGATCAGTAAGTGTTATTTTTGCTATTATTTTTACAACATTAATTATTAAACTTATTACATTAGTATTTACTTTTAAAGCCCAACAAAATCAGGAAAAAATGCAATCAGTGCAAATGAAAACTTCCGAAATTCAAGCCAAATATAAACATTCACGTGATCCAAGTGCAAAACAAAAACAACAAATGGAATTAATGGCTATTTATAAAAAAGAAGGAATAAATCCAATGGCTGCTTTTATTCCAATGTTTTTATCACTTCCTTTCTTAACAGCTATGTTTACTGTTATGAAATCAACTAATTTATTAAAAAATACTGTTGTTGGTGCTATTAGTTTAGTTGAACAACCATGAACTATGGTTACCCATGACCAGTTTATGTATTTAATAATTATTGTTATATATATACCAACACAATTAGTTTCTATGTTATTACCGATGTTTTTAAATCGTTCACGACAGAAGATTAAAACTAAAGAAGCAAAAGCTGCATTAAAAAAACAATTTATTATTCAAAGCGTTATGATTTTTATGTTTTTATTTTATGTATGTGTTGCTCCTTCGGGATTAGGCATTTATTGAATTATTTCTGGAATATTACAAATATTTCAAACTCTTGGTTTTCATTACTATAATAAACATAAACGTAGCTGTTATAAAAAAAATGGTACAATTAGTACACCGTTTTCAAGTAAGATTAAAAAGATATTTACAAAATCTGAAATAGTTGTTCAACCTAAAAAAAATAAGTAATTTATTATAATGTGGAGAAAAAAAGATGGAAATTAAATCATTTAAAAAAAATATTGATTTAGCAAAAACTATCAAAAATTTACCCCCCAAGACATTTTATATAAAATTAGGTATAGAAAAACGTTTATTTAAAACAATTACTAAAATTTTTATTTTTAACGAAAATGATGTTAAAAATTATTTAAATGATAAATGACATGATTTATCGGAACTTTTTAATATAAAAAATTATCAAGAAGAAATAATATTAAATGGCAATAAATTTTATATTAATATTAATTGTAAAAACGAAAATTCAATTTTAATTGGCAAAAAAGGTTATACAATTAGTGCTGTACAAAATTTACTTATTACTTATTTAGAAACAAAATTTAAAAGAAACTATCAAATAGTAATAAATGTTAATAATTATTTAAATATTCAAAAACAAAATTTAAAAATTAGAATATATGAAATTATAAAAAAAAATAAGAATAAGTAAAGAAATGTTTTATTTTGAATCAATGCCTAATAACCAAAGAAAAATTATACATGAAATAGTTAAAAATATTGAAGGAATATCAAGTTTTTCTGAAGGTATAGGTTATAACCGTCATGTAGTAATTAGATTGGAAAATTAGAGTAATCTAAGATTTAAAATCTTAGATTGTTTAAATGAAAAGAGGAAAAAATGTTAAATGATACTATTACTGCAATTGCAACCACCCCTTTAAATCAAGCAATTAGTATTATTAGAATTTCAGGAAAAGATACTTATGAGCTATTAAATAAGGTTTTTGATAAAGATATTTTAAATCAAAAAGGTCACACTTTAATAACAGGATATATTATTGATCATAATAAGAATAAAATTGATCAAGTTGTTTTGGCATGTTATCGCGCTCCCAAATCTTTTACAGGTGAAGATACAATTGAAATTAATTGTCATGGTGGAGTGCTAATAACACAAAAAATTTTGCAATTATTACTATCTACAGGTATGAGAATGGCAACAAGAGGAGAATTTACGAGAAGAGCTTACTTAAATGATAAAATTGATTTAATTGAAGCAGAAGCTATTAATGATTTAATTATGGCTGAAAATAATACTATTTTAAAAACCGCTATTAATAGTTTAAGTGGTAAAACAAGAATACTAATTGATGAATTATCTTCAGAATTACTAACTTTAATTGCTAATATAACAGTTAATATTGATTATCCTGAATACGATGGGGTTGAGGAAAAAACAATTAATAACGTTATTCCTTTAGTTGAAAAATTTTTAAATAAAATAAAAGTTATTAAAGAACATAGTAAAATTACTAAAACTATAAAAGAGGGAATTAATACAGTTATTATTGGAAAACCTAATGTTGGAAAATCTTCCCTATTAAATGTGCTTTTAAATGAAGATAAAGCTATTGTTTCTAATGAAGAAGGAACAACAAGAGATCTGGTAGAAGGCAAAATTAATTTGGGTGATATTAGTTTAAATTTAATTGATACAGCAGGTATACGTCATACTTTAAATGATATCGAAAAAGCAGGTATTGATAAATCACATAAGGCTTTAAACGAAGCAGATTTAATAATATTAGTACTAGATGGTTCAAAAGATTTAAGTATTGATGATAAACAATTATTAGAAAAAATAAAACATAAAAATTACCTTATTGCTATTAATAAAACGGATTTAAGGTTAAAATTAAAATTAGACATTAAAAATAATTTTAATGTGGTAAAAGTTAGTGCAATAATGGGCGAAATTGAAAATCTAATTTTAGGAATAAAAAATAAAATTATAACTACTGAAATTAATTTTGATAAAGAATTACTTTTTGCGAATACAAGACAATTAGCATATTTGGATGAAATTGAACTTAGTATTTCAGAAGCATTAAAAGATTTAAAAAAGAATATTTCGATAGACTTAATTATTGTTCACTTACAAACTGCATGAAATAAGATTTTAGAAATGCAAGGTAAAAAAATTGAAACTGATTTATTAGATGAAATTTTTAAAAGATTTTGTTTAGGAAAATAAAAAGGAAGGTAAAATATATGGCTAATAATGGAATTTTTGATACTCATTGTCATTTAATGTCAAAACATTATGATGAAACAGAAATATTAAAATTATTAACTGATGCTTATTCAGCAGGTGATAGTATTGGTAGTATTTGTAATGTTGGTTTTGACTTAAATACTAGTAAGCAAGCTGTTAGTCAAATTTATGAATTTGAGAGTGAAGAAAAAATTCCTAATCTTTATGCAGCTGTAGGTATTCATCCAACAGAAGTAAATACTGGCGATAGTAATACTATTTCAGAATTGAAAAAATTAATAGCAACTGGTAAAGTAGTTGCTATTGGTGAAATTGGATTAGATTATTATCATAAATTTACAGAACCACAATTGCAAAAAAAATGATTTATTGAACAACTAAAATTAGCTAAAGAACATAAATTACCTGTATTATTACATATTCGTAATGCGTTTGAAGATGCTTTTGAAATTATTAAAAAAGAAAATATTACTAATGGTGTTATTCATTGTTTTACGGGAACAAAAGTAATAGCTGAAAAATTTATAAAACAAGGTTTTTATATTTCTTTTGCAGGTAATGTGACATATAAAAATGCTTTGAAGTTACAAGAGGTAGCAAAAAATATACCAATTAATAAAATATTAGTTGAAACAGATGCGCCATATTTAACTCCTGAACCAAAAAGAGGCAAAAATCCCAAAAATGGATTAACAATTAATCATCCAGAAAATATAATATTTACAGTTAATAAAATAGCTGAATTAAAGAAGATCCCAAAACAAAGTATTATTAATGCAACCAGGGAAAACGCTATTAATGTTTTTAAATTAAATAATGAATTGAAAAGAAATAATGAGTAATAATGAGAAGTTTAAAGTAGCCATTTTTTTTAGCAACAGGCTATGAAATGGGTGAAGTAATAATTACTATTGATCTATTAAGAAGAGCTAATATTATTATTGATTTAGTAAGTATTGAAAATGACTTAAAAATCAAATCAAGTCATAATGTTTTTATTTTATGTGAAAAGAAAATCAGTGATATTGATTTGTTAAGTTATAAGATGCTAATTTTACCGGGTGGTAAAATTGGAGTAGAAAACTTAAGCAAAAATGAATTATTAAAATCAATGTTAGTTATTTTTGCTAAAGATAGTAATAAGTTTATTGCTGCTATTTGTGCAGCACCGCAAATTTTAGGGCAATTAAATTTCCTGAGTTGTAAATATAAATGGGACAGTTTTTTAAAATAATTGTATTAAATCTATTGGTCTTTTATAAGAGAGCGATTTTCTGGGTGTAGAATTAATTTGAAATGCTATAAAATTTAAATCTTTTTGTTTATATGAAGATAGATCTGTAGATTTTGGTAAATATCTTCGGCTTTTCTCCCTTTATGTACTATTTTTAAATTTTATCACATAAATGCTGAGAAAAGCCTATCTACGGACTTCTCCCCACATTTTTAAATCAAACATAACATTACAGTTTCAAAACCAGGTATATTGTTGAATTTATATGCCGATTCTTTTGCGTATAAATGAACATGATGTTTTTCAACTTTGATATGTGTTTTAAATGTTCGTCTGATGTGCTTTCATGCCGATTCAATCTGGTTTATGTTTACACCAGTTTTTGAAACATAGCCATCTTGATGGTTAACTGTTTCATGCTTAGTGAAAACTGATTTAAAATGGCGATATCCTTTTCAAGAATCAGTATGTACATCACACTTTGAAGAAATGTGGTTTCTTGCAAATTGCAAAAGATTTTTTTGATTTGCATTTTTAAACACTTTCACAATTAAATTATTGGTTGTTTTTTCATAAATCCCAACAATCAAAGTTTTATTTTTTAAGGATCTTCCTTGTTTTTTAAAACCCATATGTGAAAGATACATTTCATCCATTTGCACTATGCCCTCAACAATGAATTGAGGTTCTTGTTTTGCAATTGCACTTCGGATTTTATGACCCATTCTTCAAGCGGTTTTCAAAGTTACTCCCAATTCTTTTGCAACATCAGTTGATGGAATTCCATGTTTGGTGTTTATTCATCTAAAGATGAGATAAAACCAAGATGTCAAAGGTGTTTGTGACTTGTAAAAAATGGTGTCATGAAGAATACTAAATGTTTGATGACATTTCAAACATCTTATTCTTCTTAAATCAGAAGTATTCAAATTTGTTCAAGAACACCTCATACATTTGTTTTCCTTCAAACTTGCTATATATTTCAAACAATCTTTTTCTGTTTGAAATATATTGTTGAACTCATTCAATTTCATTGTTTCCTCCACAAGTACATGTGGGGAGAAGTCCGATATCTTCTTAAAATACCATTATTATTTTCATTTAAACCCCTTTGGCAAGGTTTACTAGGATCTGCAAAATAAATTTTGACATTACAAATTTTTTTTAATTTTAAAAAAAACTCTTGATGAAATAAAAAAAATCATCAACCTGGCCTAAAATTTGATTTTATTTAATTTTGGGATTTATTTTTTTTACAAACTGAAATATAATGCTTCAGATTTTGCATAAGGTGATATTTTATAATGTTGGTATTTAAATTTTCATAAATTGAGGTAATTTTGAACATTGGTAAATCCAATGCCATGATAATGAGTAATAAATTCTTTTAAACTTGATTGTATTTTACTGATATTACTTAAATTTTTATAATTTAATTCTTTATTTTCTTTTGATTTAAATTTCTTGAGAGTACATTTTGTTTGTTTAGCTACTGTATCATATAGTATTTGCATATCACAAACTATAATTGATTTTTCTTCGATAAGCTTAGATGTTAAATTTTCTCGTACTCATTTTTTTGTTAATCTTTTAGTATTTGTTGTTTGAGAATAAATATTTTTATTTTCATCAATTGCCATTTCAATACAACAGTTTAAATCTTTAGCATTTTCTTCAATTCATTTTTTCTTAGATCATCTGGATTTTTGAAATTTCCTTTATTAATTTCTTTGATAAAAGTTTCATCAATTTCAATTCTACCTTTTAATTTTGTGAATGGTTTTTGTGTTTTTGCTAATTGTGATGATTTCATAAATTTTTGACGATTAAATCATGCTGATGTTTTTGAAATTTTAGCAAATTGAGAAATAGTATAAGCAGATTGACCTAACAATGACAATCAAATTATTCAATCTCATTGTTCATGAGATAAATGACTTCAATGTAAAAAATGATTTCTTAAAGCATCAAAGCTACTTTTACAATCTTTGCATAAATATTTTTGCTTATTATTCTTAAAACCATTTTTTACACATCAATAAGATTTACAATTTGGACATTGAATTCCTTTTTCTTTAAATTTTTTATCAATTGCATCTAATTTTTCTTTTTTCTCAATTTGTTTAATTCTATTTTTAAAATGTCTAATAATTTTTATAAATCCTTCATCTTTTTTGTTTCCTGAGTTGTAAATATAAATGGGACAGTTTTTTAAAATAATTGTATTAAATCTATTGGTCTTTTATAAGAGAGCGATTTTCTGGGTGTAGAATTAATTTGAAATGCTATAAAATTTAAATCTTTTTGTTTATATGAAGATAGATCTGTAGATTTTGGTAAATATCTTCTTAAAATACCATTATTATTTTCATTTAAACCCCTTTGGCAAGGTTTACCAGGATCTTCAAAATAAATTTTGACATTACAAATTTTTTCGATTAATCTTCATTTACTAAATTCTTTACCACGATCAAAAGTAATGGTTTTAACTGTTCCTTTTTGTAACTTTGAAATAAATTTTATTATACTTTTCGTAATATTTTCTGATTTATGATTTTGAGTTACTAAAGGAATTGTGGTTTTTGATCATATATCAGCCAAAGTAATAATAGAACTTTTATGATCTTTGCCAATGATAGTATTACCTTCTAAATGACCAAATTCTTGTATATTTTTAATATTAGGAATGATTAAATTTCTTTCATGAATAGACTTACAATTATTAATTTTGACCCTAGTTTCTTTTTGTTTGTGAGATTTATTTTTGCCTTTTCTCAATAAGTTATTTTCATCAAAACCCATTCGATTTTTTTTAAACATTTTATATAAAGTTTTTGTTGAAATGCTTTTTATTTTATTTTCCTTTAAAAAGTTAGCAATTATATCAAGAGCATACTTTTTAGTAATTAACAAATGATTAATACTATTAATTTCTGTTAAAGTTAAAATTATTAATTTTCTGCCTGCATTTTGTTTATTTTTTTGAAATTGATTCAATATTTCTAATGGCAATAAGTTTTTATTTAATAATCTACAAACTCTATGTACAGTTGATTTACTATAATCAACAATTTTTGCTATTTTACGAATCTAAAATCCATAATTTTTATATTCTTTTATTGCTATTATTGATTCAATACTCAGATACTTATACATTGCGCTAATTCCTTTCTTTTCTTAATTATAGAACTAACACAATAGACTTGGTGCAAAACTAAGGTAATTCAAAATTATATATTCCTGCTATTAAATTAAATCTTAATGCAAATCTTCGTATTTTATTGCGATATTTTAAACTTAAAATTTTAAAACGTTTTAGTTTAGCAAATACGTGTTCAATTTTAATTCTAATTTTACTTAAAGTTTTATTGTATTCTTTTTGAATTGGTGTTAATTGATTGTATTGACTTTTGTTAAATGGCAAAAATGTATTTTTATGAATATTTTGTATACCTTGATAACCTTAATAAACAAAAACTTGTTTTTCTGGATGAATAAAAGTTTTAGATTTTAGAAGCAATTTAAAATCATGAATTCTTCCAAAACAAAAAGCAGTTGAAATAATTTTTCCATTGGAAATATCAATAATTATTTGGGATTTGAGAGAATGATGTTTCTTTTTACCTGAAAAAAGTAATTTTAGTTTTTTTTAATTCTTTCAATTGGAGTTTCAGTAGCATCAATAGCTAACAAATTATTATTAGTACCTTTATTTTTTGTTAAATCTTTTTTTCCAGGTAAATTAAAAATTCCGCTTTTTATTAAAATATTTTCAATTCAAAAAATATTACGAATGCAACTAGTATGACTAATATTATATCTTTTTGCAATAACTCTACAACTACTATAGTCTTTTCAATATTCTAAAGTCATTAATAAACGCTCTTCAATTACAATTTTATTTTTTCTACCACCATAATATTTTGTTTAGACTCAGCAATTTTTAAAATTTCAAGCATTTTATAAAATGTTTGTGGCTTTATGCCGACTAAACTATAAAATTCTTGATCATTTTTATATTTTTTCAACATAATAACTATCACCTTTAATATTAATAATAATCGTTAAATTGTTAAAATTAAAGGTTTTGCACCAAGTCTAATAAAACTTTAAGTAAAATTAGAATTAAAATTGAACACGTATTTGCTAAACTAAAACGTTTTAAAATTTTAAGTTTAAAATATCGCAATAAAATAGGAATATTTGCATTAAGATTTAATTTAATAGCAGGAATATATAATTTTGAATTACCTTAGTTTTGCACCAAGTCTATTATATAAAAATATTTAACAAATAAATTTATCCATGATTACGGGTTTTTAATTTAGAATTTTTGAATAACTAAATCTTATTTTTAAGTTGTTCAATTTCTTTCTCTAGTTTTTGAATTTTTGTTTCTAATTTTATTTTTGGGTTTAAATTAATTTCATATCCAAGATTTTCTTTAATTTCCATTTCTTGAATTTTAGTAAATAAAGTACTACTTTTATCTAATTGTATGGGATTATTAAATAGACTGGGTGCAAAACCTTTAATTTTAACAATTTAACGATTATTATTAATATTAAAGGTGATAGTTATTATTTTGAAAAAATATAAAGATGATCAAGAATTTTATAGTTTAGTCGGCATAAAGCCACAAACATTTTATAAAATGCTTGAAATTTTAAAAATTGCTGAGTCTAAACAAAAATATTATGGTGGTAGAAAAAATAAAATTGTAATTGAAGAGCGTTTATTAATGACTTGAGAATATTGAAAAGACTATAGTAGTTGTAGAGTTATTGCAAAAAGATATAATATTAGTCATACTAGTTGCATTCGTAATATTTTTTGAATTGAAAATATTTTAATAAAAAGCGGAATTTTTAATTTACCTGGAAAAAAAGATTTAACAAAAAATAAAGGTACTAATAATAATTTGTTAGCTATTGATGCTACTGAAACTCCAATTGAAAGAATTAAAAAAAACTAAAATTACTTTTTTCAGGTAAAAAGAAACATCATTCTCTCAAATCCCAAATAATTATTGATATTTCCAATGGAAAAATTATTTCAACTGCTTTTTGTTTTGGAAGCATTCATGATTTTAAATTGCTTCTAAAATCTAAAACTTTTATTCATCCAGAAAAACAAGTTTTTGTTGATTCAGGTTATCAAGGTATACAAAATATTCATAAAAATACATTTTTGCCATTTAAAAAAAGTAAATACAATCAATTAACACCAATTCAAAAAGAATACAATAAAACTTTAAGTAAAATTAGAATTAAAATTGAACACGTATTTGCTAAACTAAAACGTTTTAAAATTTTAATTTTAAAATATCGTAATAAAATACGAAGATTTGCATTAAGATTTAATTTAATAGCAGGAATATATAATTTGGAATTACCTTAGTTTTGCACCAAGTCTATTAAATTACCAATATCATTAGCTCCCATTTCTATTCAAATAACATCTTTTTTTTGTAAAGAATGTTGTAGTAACAACATTTGTGTTTGATGAGACAAATCAAAAGTTTTAATAATATCTAAATTATTATCACTGCTATCAGCAACTTCTCCTCCATAAGCATAATTATTACCCAAACTTTGAAATGTTTTACTGTTTTACCATTGATGTTAAATAATCACCCAGGTTTAAAATTAATATTTAATTTTTCAGCAATTAATTGTGAAGCTACTTTATTATTACTTCAACAATTATTATAATAAGGTTTATCTAATTGAAAATGTTTAAATTTACTATTACTATTTTCTAAATATTGATTTTGTGCAAATGTTCCTGCACCAGTATCTGATAAACTATCTCCTAAAACATAAAATTCACTAATACTATCTTGCTTATTTTTAAAAGCAATTATATTTAAAATAGTAAAAATTAAAATAGTAAACATACTTAACAATTGTAATTTCTTCTTCATTATTTTTTACCTTTTCTTAGCTTATTAATTAAAAATAACTATGGAAATTATCCCCACATGTACTAGTGTGGAGGAAAAAATGAATTGAAATGAATTCAATAGCATATTTCAAACTGAAAACGATTGTTTGAAGTATATAGCGAATTTGAAAATAACGAAATGCATCAGGTGTGCTTCTTCTAGTTTGAATACTTCTGATTTGAGAAGAATACGATGTTTGAACTGTAACCAAACATTTAGTATTCTTTATGGAACCATTTTTTATAAGTCACAGACCCAAATGACATCTTGGTTTTATCTCATCTTTAGATGAATAAACACAAAGCATGGCATACCAGCAACCGATGTTGCAAGGGAATTGGGTGTGACCTATAAAACAGATTGAAGAATGTGTCATGAAATCAGGACTAGAATTGGAAATCAAGATGCAGTTTTCATTGTTGATGGCACAGCACAGATGGATGAAATGTATCTTTCACATTTAGGTTTTAAAAAACAAGGAAGATCCTTGTTGAATAAAACTTTGATTGTTGGAGTTTATGAGAAAACCAGCAACAAACTAATTGTGAAGGTGCTGAAAAATGCAGATGAAAAAAAACCTTTTAAGATTTGCATTGAAACACATTTTTACTGAGTGCTGTCTATTTACGGATTCTTGGAAGGGATATGTAAGTTTCAAAAACTTCTATCCCAAACATGAAATCGTAAATCATGAAGTTGGGTATGTGTCACCAACAGGTGTAAACACAAACCAGATTGAATCAGCACGAAAGCACATCCGACGAACTTTCCGAACACACATAAGAGTTTCAAAGCACAATATTCATTTATATGCAAAAGAATCAGCATATAAATTCAATAACATACCTAGTTTTGAAACTGTAATTTTGTGTTTGATTTAAATACATGTGGGGATAATTTCCTAGGTAGGCTTTTATCTCCGTTTATGTGATAAAATTTAAAAATAGTACATAAAGGGATAAAAGCCATAACTATTTTAGTTATATCATATTATTTTTCTCCAATTGGTAAAACTAGTTGTAATAACCCAGTTTCTTCTTGACTATCAATAATTGTATAATTTTTTGGTCAAGAAATTTTCAAATTTACTTTTTTACATTTATTAAAAGATTTTAAAGCATTAATAATTAATTTTGAATTAAAAACTACTTTTATTTCTTCTTTTAAACTTTTAGATTTCACAATATGAAATTTTTTAAATTGTTCAATTACTTCACCTATACTATCATTATTAGATAAACAATTAATTTTAAAATCATTTTTTTCCACATTGATTAAAAATTGAATCATAGGTGAAGTATCTTTTTTTGCTAAAATTATTGATAATTCAATAATTTTTAAAAATTCTCTAACGTTATTAATTTCAATAATATTTTTTTCTTTTTCTATAATATTTTTAATAATATCATCCGTATTTGGATAAGTACCTTCAATCATTCGTGTTTGAAATAAAAAAATTTCAATTTCAATAATTAAATTATAATCATTTTCAAAATAAAAATTTATATTTGAATTTAAATCACTAGTAATTTTATCAATTTCATTTAATAAATGAACCGGAATATTAAACTCTTTATTACTAAATTCTAATTTTTCTTCAAAAGAAAATCACTTTTTTGCTAAACAATATCCATCAGTTGCTGTAACAAATAACTTTTGATCATTAAATTTAAAATGAATTCCACTTAATGCTGGTTTATTATTGTTTGTATTTGTTGCAAAAGCAATTTGTTCATTTATATTTTGTAACAAACTTTTATTAAAAGATACTTTATTTTTAATATTTTTATTAAAGTTAATTTTTGGAAATTTTTCAATTGTCAACGTACTTAGTTTGAAGATAAAATCATTATTATCATTTTTAAAATTACTAATGATTAAATTATTAATTTTAAGTTCAAATAAAATTCATTCATCTTCTAATTTACTAAAAATATCATAAATAATTTTAGTATTAATTAATACTGAACCAATATTTAATATTTTTGAATATTTTTCGTTATTATTTAGTTCATATTTTAATGATAAATTACCATTAGATGCGGTTAAAATTATTTTTTCTTTTTCAACTTCTAATAAAAAACAAGATAATTCTTCATAATTGTTATTAGAAATTGTTATTTTTATTATTTTTTTTATTATTTTTTTTATTATTTTGAATAATATAGAACTTTTGATTTCGATTTTCATAAATATCTCCCATTTTTAAACATTAATAATTAATTATATATTATATATATTAATTACTATTATTTATTTAATTATTAATAATATTACAATGTGGATTAATGTGAATAACTAATTTTAACTTATAAAATAAGTAAAAAACCAGGATTTTATATGTTAATAATTTATGATTAAAATAGTGGATTAATTGTGTTTTAAACATTCACGTGATAATCTTTCAATATTTTTTTTAAATTCATAATTAGTTTCAATATTTTTTTTAATTTTGTTATAAGCATTCATTACTGTTGTATGATCTTTACCTCCAAATTCAGAACCAATTTTTGTATATGATTCATTTAAAAGTGTTTTTATTAAATACATTGCTACATGGCGTGCTATTGTTATCGTTTTAACTCTAGAAGTACTAATCAATAATTTGATTGGAATATTATAATATTCAGATACAATTGTTTTAATTTTTTTAATAGTTAGTTTTTCTTTTAATGAAGTATTTGATGTTTTAAAAGCTTTCATAACGTCTTCAAGCACTATTAAATTATTAGGCTTTATATATAAAATGCTATAAAAAATTAATCTATTTAACGCTCCTTCTAATTTTCTAACATCACTATTAAAATTTAAAGCAATAAAACTTAAAGATTCTTCAGTAAAAATGCTTGGATCATAATTTAAAGACTTAATTTTTTCTTTTAAAATAATTAATGAAGTTTCAAAATCTGGTGAATCAATACCAACACTTAAACCACTTTGAAATCTTGAAACATTTCTTTCTTCAAAACCATATAAATCATCAGGGTGTTTATCTGATGTAATAACAATTTGTTTTTGTTTGTTAACAAAACTATTAAATATATGAAAAAATATTTCATTTGTTTTACTACGATTAGCTAAAAATTGAATATCATCAACTAGAAGAACATCGTATTGATTAAATGAATCTTTAAATTTTTCAATATCATTAACATTTTGTTTAATAATTTCTGGTACCATACGACCAAATTCTTCAGAAGATAAGTAAAGTACTTTTTTTTGATTATTATATTTTGTTAGTATTTCATTTTCAACAGCATGAAGTAAATGTGTTTTTCCTAATCCGGAATTACCATAGATAAATAAGGGATTTCAATACCTACCAAGTTCTATGGTAATTGAAAATGCTGCTTGATAATCATCGTTATTTGATTCACCTTTAACAAAGTTATTAAATTGAAATTGTTTTTTAATTTGTTGCAATTTATTAAATTCAACAAAATCTTTTTCTACATATATTTTTTGTTTCTTTGCTTCATTAAGTTCTAAAAATTCAATTTGAAGATTTTGTTGAATAATTCTTTCCAAAATTTCTTTAACTTTAAATGTTATATTTTTAGTTAAAATTTCTTTTGCAAATAGTGAATCAACAATAATTAAACATTTATTTTCAAAAATATCATAAATATAAGTGTTTTTAATATAGTTATTAAAAATACTTGGATCAATCATTTCATCATATTGAAGAAAATTTCTAACTTTATTTCAAATATTTTGAAAGTTTTATCGTTTATTATCGGTGTCATTCATTTTAAAAACCTTTTTAATTAATATAATTATTGTGGATAAATTGTGGATTAATGTTGATAACTTTTTTATAATTATAATCTGTATTACACTTTTAAAAAAAATAAAAAAAAATAATATTTATGATTTCCTGAGTTGTAAATATAAATGGGACAGTTTTTTAAAATAATTGTATTAAATCTATTGGTCTTTTATAAGAGAGCGATTTTCTGGGTGTAGAATTAATTTGAAATTCTATAAAATTTAAATCTTTTTGTTTATATGAAGATAGATCTGTAGATTTTGGTAAATATCTTCTTAAAATACCGTTATTATTTTCATTTAAACCCCTTTGGCAAGGTTTACCAGGATCTGCAAAATAAATTTTGACATTACAAATTTTTTTAATTTTCAAAAAAACCCTTGATGAAATAAAAAAAATCATCAACCTGGCCTAAAATTTGATTTTATTTAATTTTGGGATTTATTTTTTTTACAAACCGAAATATAATGCTTCAGATTTTGCATAAGGTGATATTTTATAATGTTGGTATTTAAATTTTCATAAATTGAGGTAATTTTGAATATTGGTAAATCCAATGCCACGATAATGAGTAATAAATTCTTTTAAACTTGATTGTATTTTACTGATGTTACTTAAATTTTTATAATTTAATTCTTTATTTTCTTTTGATTTAAATTTCTTGAGAGTACATTTTGTTTGTTTAGCTACTGTATCATATAGTATTTGCATATCACAAACTATAATTGATTTTTCTTCGATAAGCTTAGATGTTAAATTTTCTTGTACTCATTTTTTTGTTAATCTTTTAGTATTTGTTGTTTGAGCATAAATATTTTTATTTTCATCCATTGCCATTTCAATACAACAGTTTAAATCTTTAGCATTTTCTTCAATTCATTTTTTTCTTGGATCATCTGGATTTTTGAAATTTCCTTTATGAATTTCTTTGATAAAAGTTTCATCAATTTCAATTCTACCTTTTAATTTTGTGAATGGTTTTTGTGTTTTTGCTAATTGTGATGATTTCATAAATTTTTGACGATTAAATCATGCTGATGTTTTTGAAATTTTAGCAAATTGAGAAATAGTATAAGCAGATTGACCTAACAATGACAATCAAATTATTCAATCTCATTGTTCATGAGATAAATGACTTCAATGTAAAAAATGATTTCTTAAAGCATCAAAGCTACTTTTAGAATCTTTGCATAAATATTTTTGCTTATTATTCTTAAAACCATTTTTTACACATCAATAAGATTTACAATTTGGACATTGAATTCCTTTTTCTTTAAATTTTTTATCAATTGCATCTAATTTTTCTTTTTTTTCAATTTGTTTAATTCTATTTTTAAAATGTCTAATAATTGTTATAAATTCTTCATCTTTTTTGTTTTTTAAAACATCAATTAATTCATTATTAGTCACAAAAAATCACCCCTGATATAAAAATATTACTTTTAATTTTAAATTAAAAGTAATATCAAGATTTTTTGTGAAAATTAAAAAATTTTTTTCGATTAATCTTCATTTACTAAATTCTTTACCACGATCAAAAGTAATGGTTTGAACCGTTCCTTTTTGTAACTTTGAAATAAATTTTATTATACTTTTCGTAATATTTTCTGATTTATAATTTTTAGTTACTAAAGGAATTGTGGTTTTTGATCATATATCAGCCAAAGTAATAATAGAACTTTTATGATCTTTGCCAATGATAGTATCACCTTCTAAATGACCAAATTCTTGTATATTTTTAATATTAGGAATGATTAAATTTCTTTCATGAATAGACTTACAATTATTAATTTTGCCCCTAGTTTCTTTTTGTTTGTGAGATTTATTTTTGCCTTTTCTCAATAAGTTATTTTCATCAAAACCCATTCGATTTGTTTTAAACATGTTATATAAAGTTTTTTTGTTGAAATATTTTTTATTTTATTTTCCTTTAAAAAGTTAGCAATTATATCAAGAGCATACTTTTTAGTAATTAACAAATTATTAATACTATTAATTTCTGTTAAAGTTAAAATTATTAATTTTCTGCCTGCATTTTGTTTATTTTTTTGAAATTGATTCAATATTTCTAATGGCAATAAGTTTTTATTTAATAATAGACTTGGCGCAAAACTAAGGTAATTCAAAATTATATATTCCTGCTATTAAATTAAATCTTAATGCAAATCTTCGTATTTTATTGCGATATTTTAAACTTAAAATTTTAAAACGTTTTAGTTTAGCAAATACGTGTTCAATTTTAATTCTAATTTGACTTAAAGTTTTATTGTATTCTTTTTGAATTGGTGTTAATTGATTGTATTTACTTTTTTTTAAATGGCAAAAATGTATTTTTATGAATATTTTGTATACCTTGATAACCTGAATCAACAAAAACTTGTTTTTCTGGATGAATAAAAGTTTTAGATTTTAGAAGCAATTTAAAATCATGAATGCTTACAAAACAAAAAGCAGTTGAAATAATTTTTCCATTGGAAATATCAATAATTATTTGGGATTTGAGAGAATGATGTTTATTTTTACCTGAAAAAAGTAATTTTAGTTTTTTTTAAGGCTTTTATCCCTTTATGTACTATTTTTAAATTTTATCACATAAATGGAGATAAAAGCCTACCTAGGAAATTATCCCCGCATGTATTTAAATCAAACACAAAATTACAGTTTCAAAACTAGGTATGTTATTGAATTTATATGCTGATTCTTTTGCATATAAATGAATATTGTGCTTTGAAACTCTTATGTGTGTTCGGAAAGTTCGTCGTATGTGCTTTCATGCTGATTAAATCTGGTTTGTGTTTACACCTGTTGGTGACACATACCCAACTTCATGATTTACGATTTCATGTTTGGGATAGAAGTTTTTGAAACTTACATATCCCTTCCAAGAATCCGTAAATAGACAGCACTCAGTAAAAATGTGTTTCAACGCAAATCTTAAAAGGTTTTTTTCATCTGCATTTTTCAGCACCTTCACAATTAGTTTGTTGTTGGTTTTCTCATAAACTCTAACAATCAAAGTTTTATTCAACAAGGATCTTCCTTGTTTTTTAAAACCTAAATGTGAAATATACATTTCATCCATCTGTGCTGTGCCATCAACAATGAAACCTGCATCTTGATTTCCAATTCTAGTCCTGATTTCATGACACATTCTTCAAGCTGTTTTATAGGTCACACCCAATTCCCTTGCAACATCGGTTGCTGGTATGCCATGCTTTGTGTTTATTCATCTAAAGATGAGATAAAACCAAGATGTCATTTGGGTCTGTGACTTATAAAAAATGGTTCCATAAAGAATACTAAATGTTTGGTTACAGTTCAAACATCGTATTCTTCTCAAATCAGAAGTATTCAAACTAGAAGAAGCACACCTGATGCATTTCATTATTTTCAAATTCGCTATATATTTCAAACAATCGTTTTCAGTTTGAAATATGCTATTGAATTCATTTCAATTCATTTTTTCCTCCACACTAGTACATGTGGGGATAATTTCCTTTTTTAATTCTTTCAATTGGAGTTTCAGTAGCATCAATAGCTAACAAATTATTATTAGTACCTTTATTTTTTGTTAAATCTTTTTTTCCAGGTAAATTAAAAATTCCGCTTTTTATTAAAATATTTTCAATTCAAAAAATATTACGAATGCAACTAGTATGACTAATATTATATCTTTTTGCAATAACTCTATAACTACTATAGTCTTTTCAATATTCTAAAGTCATTAATAAACGCTCTTCAATTACAATTTTATTTTTTCTACCACCATAATATTTTTGTTTAGACTCAGCAATTTTTAAAATTTCAAACATTTTATAAAATGTTTGTGGCTTTATGCCGACTAAACTATAAAATTCTTGATCATCTTTATATTTTTTCAACATAATAACTATCACCTTTAATATTAATAATAATCGTTAAATTGTTAAAATTAAAGGTTTTGCACCAAGTCTATTATAAAAATATACAATTTGATTTTTATGTTTCTTTAATTGTAAAATTAAAAAGGACACTTATATAAAAATTAAATTGTGTTAGTTCTATAATTAAGAAAAGAAAGGAATTAGCGCAATGTATAAGTATCTGAGTATTGAATCAATAATAGCAATAAAAGAATATAAAAATTATGGATTTTCGATTCGTAAAATAGCAAAAATTGTTGATTATAGTAAATCAACTGTACATAGAGTTTGTAGATTATTAAATAAAAACTTATTGCCATTAGAAATATTGAATCAATTTCAAAAAAATAAACAAAATGCAGGCAGAAAATTAATAATTTTAACTTTAACAGAAATTAATAGTATTAATCATTTGTTAATTACTAAAAAGTATGCTTTTGATATAATTGCTAACTTTTTAAAGGAAAATAAAATAAAAAGTATTTCAACAAAAACTTTATATAACATGTTTAAAACAAATCGAATGGGTTTTGATGAAAATAACTTATTGAGAAAAGGCAAAAATAAATCTCACAAACAAAAAGAAACTGGGGGCAAAATTAATAATTGTAAGTCTATTCATGAAAGAAATTTAATCGTTCCTAATATTAAAAATATACAAGAATTTGGTCATTTAGAAGGTGATACTATCATTGGCAAAGATCATAAAAGTTCTATTATTACTTTGGTTGATATACGATCAAAAACCACAATTCCTTTAGTAACTAAAAATCATAAATCAGAAAATATTACAAAAAGTATAATAAAATTTATTTCAAAGTTACAAAAAGGAACAGTTAAAACCATTACTTTTGATCGTGGTAAAGAATTTAGTAAATGAAGATTAATCGAAAAAATTTGTAATGTCAAAATTTATTTTGCAGATCCCGGTAAACCTTGCCAAAGGGGTTTAAATGAAAATAATAATGGTATTTTAAGAAGATATTTACCAAAATCTACAGATCTATCTTCATATAAACAAAAAGATTTAAATTTTATAGCATTTCAAATTAATTCTACACTCAGAAAATCGCTCTCTTATAAAAGACCAATAGATTTAATACAATTATTTTAAAAAACTGTCCCATTTATATTTACAACTCAGGTTTTTCCATTGGAAATATCAATAATTATTTGGGATTTGAGAGAATGATGTTTCTTTTTACCTGAAAAAAGTAATTTTAGTTTTTTTTAATTCTTTCAATTGGAGTTTCAGTAGCATCAATAGCTAACAAATTATTATTAGTACCTTTATTTTTTGTTAAATCTTTTTTTCCAGGTAAATTAAAAATTCCGCTTTTTATTAAAATATTTTCAATTCAAAAAATATTACGAATGCAACTAGTATGACTAATATTATATTTTTTTGCAATAACTCTATAACTACTATAGTCTTTGCAATATTCTAAAGTCATTAATAAACGCTCTTCAATTACAATTTTATTTTTTCTACCCCCATAATATTTTTGTTTAGACTCAGCAATTTTTAAAATTTCAAGCATTTTATAAAATGTTTGTGGCTTTATGCCGACTAAACTATAAAATTCTTGATCATCTTTATATTTTTTCAACACAATAACTATCACCTTTAATATTAATAATAATCGTTAAATTGTTAAAATTAAAGGTTTTGCACCAAGTCTATTAAATAAACAATTTTCGATTTTATTATTTTTAGGTCAATTTCAATTGTTATTAAACGTACTACGATCAGCATCCGTTAATGATAAAAAATTATCGAAAGCATGACCATATTCATGAGTACTAACACTAATTATGTTATTAGTTGCTCATCAACCCGCTTGATAGTTTGCGATAATTTCTTTAATATTAACAAAATCTGGACCATAAATTTGACGTTGACTATTAATTAGATAAGAATATTGATTATAAGCAATGACGTTTTTATTTGATATTGGTGCTTGAGTAACACCTTGCATTAAACGTAAAATGTTATTTTTACCATATACTCCTGCCATAATATTATAAAAACGTAATTGTTCTTTTTTTGCTGTTTCAGTAGCAAGTTGACTTAAACCAACATCTTTATATAATTTTTCTCAATCAACATCATTGTTTTGAGTTCTCCTAGTCGTGTATTAGTTAAATCATGTGCTAATTGATTAAAATCAAGAAAAGGTAATGGTTTACTGGCAGTA
Organism: Spiroplasma endosymbiont of Zeiraphera isertana; assembly: GCF_964030805.1. Lineage (GTDB taxonomy): Bacteria > Bacillota_I > Bacilli_A > Mycoplasmatales > VBWQ01 > Spiroplasma_E. The sequence continues at coordinate 2,333,354 of NZ_OZ034965.1, read as the reverse complement.
TCATAAAAACTATTAAATTCATTATTTGCCATTTGACTAGCTGGCTTTTTAATTTTTCGTTCATTTTCTTTAATAAAACTAGTCATTTCTGATGATCAATGATAACGTAATAAACTAAGATAATAATCACGATTATAATTAACTTGGCAACTTCAAACAATAATTCAAGCAAGTAAACCAGTAACCAATAAAACTATGAAAATTATAAAAAATTTACGATATTTTTTCATAAAACCTCCTTTTAAAAAAATTATTATTAATAATTTCAAATTCCTTATTTAAATTAATAATTACAGAAAGAAAAAAATATTAATTGGTACCTTCTAGGCATTTCATATTTTTGTTTGCTTTTTTTGAAACCGATAACTAAATCATTACCATTATTTTCATTTCGTTTTGATACTTGTATTGGTAAGGATGGTATTTATTGTTTGGTTTCACTACATGCCATAATAGTTAAAATTGTTCTTAATTAAAATTAGTGTCCCTAAAATGGTTAGTAATCTTTTCATATCTTAGTTTAATACTCTTATAATCTTTAAATCTTTTAAGATGTATTAATAATTTTATATGATTTTTATGATATTTTTTTTGAAATAGTTAATGATATATTTTAAGCGTTATTATTAATTTTTTAATTTTATATAGTAATTTATTATTTATATAGGTAAAAAATGCACTTCTATAAATTTTAAAAGTGCATTTTATTTAAACTTATTTTTTATCCTAAATCTTCGTCTTTTGTTAGAATTTCGCGGTTAGGATTTTGTTCAACTATTAATTGTTTGTAAATTGTATCACGATATTTTACACAACCATCAATAACATTATCTAAAGGATTTTGAGCAACACGTACTTCAAAGATATCTCCCTCATATTTTTGACGAATTGGTTTTGTACCTTTTTCAGCTTTAACTTCGATGAAATATTCCTTAGCCAATTCTTCTTTAATAAATTCATCAATTTTTTTAATGTAAGCTCCACCACCACAAATTGTGATTCCCTTACCTTTTTTCTTTAAGTCACTAACACTACCAGCAGCTTTTTCCCCAGAAGTTCTTAGTACTCTACGAATTGATGGAATAACATGTTCTCTAAATTGAACTTGCATTACATTTTCACGAATTTCTTCTGGTGTAATTTCAATAGTTTTAGAAATTGACATTGTTTCTCCTGGTTGAGAGTCTAATCTAGGTAATGAAACACCTGAAATAGTGTATGGTTTTTCATCTTGATATTTAATAAGTGAACCGATGTTCTTTTTAACATCTTCTGCTTCTTTAGTACCAATTTTTAAAGCATGCTTTTTAGCTATGTATTCTTGAATTTTTTGTGTTAAATAGTCTCCAGCACAATGTGTTGTATATGAATATAGGATTGAATCGTTGCTAAGTACGGCAATATCAGTACTTCCCCCACCAATATCAACACACATAATTGCAGTTCCAAAAATATCTTGGCCTGAACCTAATGCTGCCATTTTAACTTCTTCTTGAACAAATCCACGAAGTGCTCCTAAACGATGAACTATATTTTCTAGTGCTTCTCTTTGTACTGAATTAATTTCACTTGGTGTTGCCATTAAAACAATTAAATTACGGTTTTTATCAGCTTGTTTTGAATCTTTAATTTCAAGTCTAAAATCTTGAAAAATTTTAGCAAGGATACGTTGTAAAGCATCTGGATCAGCAATATTACCATCACGAACTGGACGCTTAATAACAACATTTTCATTTGTTTTATCAATTAAAGCTTTAGCTTCTTCACCATAAAGAATAATATTTTTTTCATAGTCTTCAGCAAGATAAGTTGGAGCATCATATGTAAGTCCAATGTTAACATACCTTGCTTTAAAGTTTTCTGTTCCGACATCTAAAGCTAATCATTGGTAGTCATTAATAGACTTAATATTACTTTTTTTATTTAAGTTTTCTTTGGGTTTTTTATCAAATAATCCCATTTTTTTCCTCCTTCTACACACCTGGAATTTTAATTACTTGGTCTAATGAATCCTTTTTCATATACATCTTGTTTATGAGTTTCATAGGCTTGAGTTCCTCTAATTACACACTCTCTTGGATTATTAGCAGATACCACATGTTCTAAATTTAGTCGTTTTTTTAGATAAGTTGTAATATTTTCAAGCAAAGCACCCCCGCCAGTGATAGTTAAACCGTCTTTCATAATCATTTCTGAAAAGGCAGGTCCGGCTTTATCGATAATGTCACTACATAGTGCAACAATTGGTTCAAAGGCTTCGGTAACTACTCTAGCTACTTCTTGCTTAGGAACTGTAATTTGTTCAGGTTTTTTAGTTTTAGTACTTTTTCCATGGATAGTAATTTTATTTTCACTATCTTTTTCACCATCTATTCAAATACCAGCACTAATTTTTGTTTTTTCAGCCTCCATTGAGCTAAGAGATATATAGTGCATTTTTTCAAAATGTTCTTTAATACTACGTTCAATAGCATTTCCAGCAATTGGAATTGAATCTTGAACAATAACTTCTCCACTTGATAAAATGGCACAGTCAGAAGTTCCACCACCAATATCAAGAATAAATACTCCTGAAGCATCTCAAAGTGCTTCCCCAGCACCAATAGCTGCCAATTTTACTTCAGGAACAATAACAACTTTTTCACCTTTCATTACGCTTTCATTACTTGCATTATATCTATTGGGAAATTTATCACTATAAATTGGAATTTTAGCTACTTTTTTTCCTTGTAGAATTTCACGTAAAACAGTTCTATCTAATTTATAAACCTTAGATGGAATAGCTACAAGTGCTACTGAATTTTCTCAAATTTTTTCAGCTTTCACATCAATAATTTGTGTAAAAATTTCAGTTAATAAAGCAATCAAAGCATTATTGTCACTAATAACACCATTAGCCATTGGTTCTCTGAAAATTTTATTCGCTGGAGTTTTTTCTTTCATTAATAAAGCAGCTTCACCGATGAATACTTCTCCGTTTTCTGTATCAAATACAATTGCTGATGGTTGACTATAAACAACCCTTCCATTAACTCTGACAATTAAATTTCTTGTTCCTAAATCTAGAGAAACAATATTAACGTCTTGGTTATTGTGTCCGTCATTAGCAGCCTCTATTTTTGTTGCCATATAAAAATCATCTCCTTTTCCCACTCAAATTAATATTTATTTATTAAGTTGATATATGTTAATATTACCACATGTAGATTTGCTAGTAGTAAATTTAGCATATATGATTAGTTGGCTAACTATTTGTTTAATTATTACTAGTATATAATTAACTAAAAATGTGAATTGGAGAATAATCATGGAAAATCCAAAAAAAATATTGAAAAAATACGACTTACATGCAGTTAAAAAGTTTGGACAAAACTTTTTAATTAATAATAATATAATTGATAAAATTGTTAAAACTAGTAATTTTAAAGATGAAGATGGCATTGTTGAAATTGGAGCGGGCATTGGTCATTTAACCAATAAATTACTCAGCACTGCGCAAAAAGTTGTGACAATTGAAATTGACAAAAAATTAATTCCTGTTTTAGAAAAAGAGTTAAATGAATACAAAAATTTAAAAATTATAAATGATGATTTTTTAAATTTAGATTTAAAAAAAATCATTAATGAAGAATTTGCAATAAATCAAAAAATTCATGTAATTGCAAATTTGCCTTATTATATTACCTCACAAATTGTTTTAAAATTATTAGAAAATATTGAATTATTTGATTCATTTACATTAATGATGCAAAAAGAAGTTGCACAAAGATTTTGTGCTAAACCTAAAACTAAAGTATATAATAATCTTTCTGTTATGTGTCAATTTTATTGTGATGTTAAAATTATTTTTGATGTTAGTCCTAATAATTTTACTCCGATACCTAATGTCACAAGTAGTGTTGTTTATTTTAAAGTAAATCCTAAATTTCAACTTGATGAACCACAATTATTTTGAAAATTTGTAAGAAGTTGCTTTGTTAATAAGAGAAAAACATTAGTTAACAATTTGGGTATTTATTTAAATAGTAAAGAAAAAGCCGTTAATTTAATTAACGACTTATCTTGATCATTAACAATAAGATCTGAAGAATTAACATTTTCAATGTTTTACCAGTTATTTACTATTATTAATAATAAATACGTTTCAGAATAATTATTAAAGGAAATTATCCCCACATGTACTAGTGTGGAGGAAAAAATGAATTGAAATGAATTCAATAGCATATTTCAAACTGAAAACGATTGTTTGAAATATATAGCGAAGTTGAAAATAATGAAATGCATCAGGTGTGCTTCTTCTAGTTTGAATACTTCTGATTTGAGAAGAATACGATGTTTGAACTGTAACCAAACATTTAGTATTCTTTATGGAACCATTTTTTATAAGTCACAAACCCAAATGACATCTTGGTTTTATCTCATCTTTAGATGAATAAACACAAAGCATGGCATACCAGCAACCGATGTTGCAAGGGAATTGGGTGTGACCTATAAAACAGATTGAAGAATGTGTCATGAAATCAGGACTAGAATTGGAAATCAAGATGCAGTTTTCATTGTTGATGGCACAGCACAGATGGATGAAATGTATCTTTCACATTTAGGTTTTAAAAAACAAGGAAGATCCTTGTTGAATAAAACTTTGATTGTTGGAGTTTATGAGAAAACCAGCAACAAACTAATTGTGAAGGTGCTGAAAAATGCAGATGAAAAAAAACCTTTTAAGATTTGCATTGAAACACATTTTTACTGAGTGCTGTCTATTTACGGATTCTTGGAAGGGATATGTAAGTTTCAAAAACTTCTATCCCAAACATGAAATCGTAAATCATGAAGTTGGGTATGTGTCACCAACAGGTGTAAACACAAACCAGATTGAATCAGCATGAAAGCACATCCGACGAACTTTCCGAACACACATAAGAGTTTCAAAGCACAATATTCATTTATATACAAAAGAATCAGCATATAAATTCAATAACATACCTAGTTTTGAAACTGTAATTTTGTGTTTGATTTAAATACATGCGGGGATAATTTCCTAGGTAGGCTTTTATCTCCATTTATGTGATAAAATTTAAAAATAGTACATAAAGGGATAAAAGCCTTATTAAAATTAATGATATTAGATTGTGGATAATAAGTATATAAAACACCTCAGCAATAATCCTTGTTTATTAATAAACATATTTTTAAATATTTATTATCCGTTAACTATTATAATGATTTTATTTTTTCTTGCAAAAGATATAACTTTTTATTAATTATTTTTAATTAATAGTCTTTAAATTTAATATACTTAAATTGTAATAAACATTGTATAATGAAATTATAATTATAATTTTTAGAAACATGTAAAGGAGTATTTAATGAATAATGTAGAAAACATTGTAGTTTTTGGTTTAAGTGCTAGTCAAAAATTTACACAAGAAGTTTGTAAAAAACTTAATATTGAACCCGGAAAAGCGGAAATTAGTCGTTTTGCTGATGGTGAATTTAACATTCAATCTATAACATCAGTACGAGGGAAAGTGGTATATATTATCCAATCAACTTCGCCGCCAACTAATGATAATTTAATGGAATTATTAATTTTTGTTGATGCTTTAGTTCGTGCATCTGCTGCTAAAATTCATGTAGTAATTCCTTATTTTGGTTATGCTCGTCAAGATCGAAAACAAGGTGGTAGACAACCTATTACTTGTAAACTTGTTGCAAATTTATTAACTGTTGCGGGTGTTGATCGTGTTATTACTGTTGATTTACATTCACCACAAGAACAAGGATTTTTTGATGTTCCTGTTGATGATTTACGAGCAACTCAAGATTTAGCATCTTATTTAATTGAAGAAAATTTAACTAATTTAGTTGTTGTATCTCCAGATCATGGTGGTGTTACTCGTGCTCGAAGATTAGGTAATTATTTAAGTGTACCTTTGGCAATTATTGATAAAAGAAGAACAACTCCTAATCAAAGTCAAGTTAAGTTTGTATTAGGAGATGTTAAAGAAAAGAATGCTATTATTATTGATGATATGATTGATACAGGTGGTACTATTATTAATGCAGCAAAAGCTATTAAAGAACATAGTGCAAAATCAGTTTATATTTTAGCTACTCATGGTATTTTTAGTGGGCAAGCTTCAAAAAATTTGAAACAAGCTGTTATTGATGGAATTATTAAGGAAGTTGTTATTACTAATACTATCGAAATTTCTGAAGAAAAAAAATTTAATGGCTTAAAAATTATTTCAATTGCTGATTTTATTGCAAAAATGATTGATGCTTCAATTAATAATAAATCATTAACAAAAGTTTATGATGATAAAACAAATGAATTAATAAAAAAAATTAATAATAAATCATTAACAAAAGTTTATGATGATAAAACAAATGAATTAATAAAAAAAATTAATAATAAAAATAGTAAAAAATAATAAAGAGGAAATTTAAAGTAGATGAAATTAGTTATTGGATTAGGAAACCCAGGTAAAGAGTATGAATTGACACGTCATAATATCGGTTTTATTGTTATTGATATTATTTGTGAAACATTACAATTAAAAATTAATCAAACTAAATTTAATGGTCAATATGTTAAAACCGTTGTTAATGGCACTGATGTTATTTTTTTGAAACCATTAACTTTTATTAACTTATCAGGTTTTTGTGTTTCAAATTTTATGAATTATTTTAAAATTAAAATTGAAAATGTGTTAATTATTCACGATGAAGTTGATTTAAATTTTGGTCAATTTCAATATAAACAAAAATTTAGTGCTGCTGGTCATAATGGAATTAAAAGTATTTTTAATCAAATTGGTAGTAAATATTTTCAAAGATTAAGAATTGGTGTTGGTAAAAATCCTAATTTTAACACGGCTGATTGAGTTTTGAGTAAGTTTAGTAATGATGAGTTAAAGAATATAAACGATCATAAACAATTTTTTGTAGAAAGCATTAGTAGTTGAATTACTGATAGTAAATTTGAAAATATTATGAATAAATATAATAAAAAATAATTAATATATCTTTAATTGTAAAATTAAAAAGGACACTTATATAAAAATTAAATTGTGTTAGTTCTATAATTAAGAAAAGAAAGGAATTAGCGCAATGTATAAGTATCTGAGTATTGAATCAATAATAGCAATAAAATAATATAAAAATTATGGATTTTCGATTCGTAAAATAGCAAAAATTGTTGATTATAGTAAATCAACTGTACATAGAGTTTGTAGATTATTAAATAAAAACTTATTGCCATTAGAAATATTGAATCAATTTCAAAAAAATAAACAAAATGCAGGCAGAAAATTAATAATTTTAACTTTAACAAAAATTAATAGTATTAATCATTTGTTAATTACTAAAAAGTATGCTCTTGATATAATTGCTAACTTTTTAAAGGAAAATAAAATAAAAAGTATTTCAACAAAAACTTTATATAACATGTTTAAAACAAATCGAATGGGTTTTGATGAAAATAACTTATTGAGAAAAGGCAAAAATAAATCTCACAAAAAAAAGAAACTAGGGGCAAAATTAATAATTGTAAGTCTATTCATGAAAGAAATTTAATCATTCCTAATATTAAAAATATACAAGAATTTGGTCATTTAGCAGGTGATACTATCATTGGCAAAGATCATAAAAGTTCTATTATTACTTTGGCTGATATATGATCAAAAACCACAATTCCTTTAGTAACTAAAAATCATAAATCAGAAAATATTACGAAAAGTATAATAAAATTTATTTCAAAGTTACAAAAAGGAACAGTTAAAACCATTACTTTTGATCGTGGTAAAGAATTTAGTAAATGAAGATTAATCGAAAAAATTTGTAATGTCAAAATTTATTTTGCAGATCCTGGTAAACCTTGCCAAAGGGGTTTAAATGAAAATAATAATGGTATTTTAAGAAGATATTTACCAAAATCTACAGATCTATCTTCATATAAACAAAAAGATTTAAATTTTATAGCATTTCAAATTAATTCTACACCCAGAAAATCGCTCTCTTATAAAAGACCAATAGATTTAATACAATTATTTTAAAAAACTGTCCCATTTATATTTACAACTCAGGTTATAAAAATATTAAAGAATATTTTCATTTTTATGTTTTCTACATAAGTAAACATAAAGTTGTATTTCTTTTTCTTTTTTAATTTTTTCTAATTCTTTTTTAATTTCTTCAATTAATAAAATATCATTTTGTGTTTGCTGATATTGATTTATTTCATTTATTTTTTCAAGTTTTGCTTCTAGTAATTTCTGCTTACAAATAGGACAAAGTTTGTCAAAATCATCATTATTATCATTTTGAAAACTGTCATTATCAAAATTTCATTTCATTTTTTAAGTTTCCTTTACTAGTTTATTTTTAATAACAATATTTTGATAATCATTATTAAATAATTATATAATTAATTTATAAATTTATAAATACTTTTTTTGAGTATAAAGGAGACAATATGAAAGCAAAAAAAAATATAATCAAACCAACAATAGAAAAGGCAAAAACTAAAGTTGAACAACTTAATAAAACTATTAAACCAAAAGTTAAAGATGTAAAAAAAGCAACTAAAGTAAAAACGCAATCAATAAAAACTGACACTCTTAAGCCAATCATTAATAAGATGAAAGTAGATTTTGAAAAGTCAAAACATATAATAAAAGAAGAAAATCAAAAAATTACTAATAAAATTGTCAATACTAAAAATATTTTAATATCAAAAATTGATCAACCAAAACCATTTAAAACTACTGCTATTATTGGTTGTCAATGAGGTGATGAAGGAAAAGGCAAAATAACTGACTATTATAGTCAAAATTCTGATGTTATTGTTCGTTGAAGTGGTGGTGATAATGCCGGACATACAATTGTTTTTGATCATCAAAAATATAAATTAAGTATTATTCCTTCTGGTATCTTTAATAAAGATTCATATTGTGTTATTGCTAATGGTTGTGTTGTTAATCCAGAAAAATTAGTTTCTGAAATTGAATATTTAAAAGCTGCTGGTTTTAGTTGTCAAAATTTACGAATTTCTGATCGTGCTCATATTATTTTACCTTATCATTTAGCATTTGATGAATATGAAGAAAAAATTAAGGGTGATAAAGCTATTGGCACTACTAAAAAAGGAATTGGACCTTGTTATGCTGATAAAGTTAATCGGATTGGAATTCGAATGGGCGATTTGTTAGATAAGGAACGACTATTAGAATTGATTACTGATAATTTGCTAATTAAAAATAAAATATTAAAAAATGTTTATGGATATGAAAAAGAATTTAATGCGCAAACAATATATAATCGTTTATTAGAATTATTACCATACTTTAAAGATTTAATTATTGATACCGGTCAATTTTTAAATGAACAATTAGTTAGAAATAAAAAGATATTATTTGAAGGAGCACAAGGTACTTTATTAGATTTAGATCATGGTACATATCCTTTTGTAACATCTTCTAATCCAAGTGCTAGTTCAATTGCTATTGGTTCAGGTATTTCTTTAAAAGCAATTAATGAAATTATTGGTGTAACTAAAGCATACAGTACAAGAGTTGGTGCTGGTGCGTTTCCTAGTGAAGTTTTTGGTAAATTAGCAGATTATATTCGTATGACTGGTAATGAATATGGCACAGTTTCGAAAAGACCAAGAAGAATCGGATGATTTGATGCAGTTATTGCTAAGTATAGTGCACAAATTAATGGATTTACTAGTTTAGCTATTATGTTGTTAGACGTGCTTACTGGTATTGAAACATTAAGCGTTTGTACGCATTATACTTTAAATGGCGAAATAATTAGATACATACCTTCTCAAATTAATAACTTTAATAAATGTCAACCACATTTTATTACTATGCCTGGCTGAAATGAAGATATTACTAATATTACTAGTTATGATGAATTACCAGAAAATGCTAAAAATTATTTAAAAAAAATTAGTGAGTTGGTGGGTGTTCCGATTAGAATATTTTCTGTTGGTCCAGATCGTAAACAAACTATATTTATTAAGGAGTAAAAATGATTGAACGTTACGAAACAAAAGCAATGAATAATATTTGAAATATGAAAAATCGTTTAAACTTATGAATGAATTTTCAAATTGATGTTTGTGAATCATTACAACATTTAAATATAATTCCTTTTAAAGATTTTCAATTAATTAAAAAAAATGCTAAGTTAGATATTGAATTAATGAATAAATTAGAATTAGAAACTAAACATGATGTAGTTGCGTTTACTAGAATGTTAAGTGCTAACTTAAAAACTGAAAGTCGTTGAATTCATTATGGTTTAACTTCAACCGATATGGTTGATAGTGTCCAAAATCTACAAATAAAATTTTCAAATGAAATTATTGAAAAAGCTTTAATTACTTTACAATTTAAATTAAAAGAGTTAGCGTTTAAATATAAAAATCAATTATTAATTGGTCGCAGTCATGGTATTTTTGGTGAACCAACTTCATTAGGATTAAAATTTGCTTTATGATACGATGAAATAAATAGACAGTTAGTAAGGTTGGAGTTGGCAAGAAAACAAGTTGAAGTTATTAAAATTACGGGTGCTATGGGTAATTTTGTTCATATTTCGCCAAAAGTTAGCGAATTTATTGCCAAAAAATGAAAAATGGAAGTTGACAGTTGTGCTACGCAGGTAGTACAACGTGATCGTTTGATTTTTTTAATTACACAATTAAGTTCAATTGCTACAACAATTGAAAAAATAGCTTTAGAAATTCGTTTAAGTCAACGTAGCGAAGTTAATGAACTTTTAGAGGGATTTTCTATTTCACAAAAAGGTTCAAGTTCGATGCCACATAAAAAAAATCCAATTGGTTCTGAAAATATTTGTGGTTTAGCAAGATTAGTTCGAAGTTATAATAGTATAGTATATGAGAATAATTTATTATGGTATGAACGTGATATTTCTCATAGTTCTAATGAACGCATTATGTTACCTGATATTTATCATATATTAGATTTTATTATTAATAGAATGACAAATATTTTAGATAATTTAGTAATTAATACTAGTGCCATGGCAAATAATATTGCTAAAGTTAATGAACTTTATTTTTCACAAGTAGTTTTATTGGCTATTATTAAAAATAATCCAAAAATAACACGCGAAATTGCTTATGATTTTATTCAAAAATGCACTTTAGAAGCACAAAATAAAATGATTAATTTTAAAGATGTATTAATAAAGAATAATATTAATCAATATTTAACTAGTGAACAGTTAAATGAATGTTGTAATAATAATATTTTTTTAATAAATGTTGATTATATTTTTAAAAAAGTTTTTAAAGATAAATAATGTTTAATATTAAATTTAATTAGCATTTAATTTATTAATTTTTGTTTTTTTATTTTATCTAATAATCAATAAAAATAAAAGATTAAGAAAATATTGTAATTAGTCACTAGATTATATAAGTTTAAGGAGTGAAAATTATGAAGAAATACAAAATCGATAATAGTTTTCCTTTTATAGATCAAGATTTTAATTTTATTACAAGCTATGATAGTGAAGAACACTTTTGTGATGTTTTAGATGATCGATACTTAAAAGATAATGGAGAAATAGATATTAATTTATTAAAAAAGAAAATTAATAAAATAAAAATAATATTATATTATATTAATAATAAGAAATATAAATGTGAAAAAACATTGCACTCAAATATTAAAAAACAATCTATATTTCTTTCTTATAATATAAATAGTGTTAAAAAGTTAGAAATTTTCGAAAAACAAAAAACAAGTAAAATTTTAAATTTAAGAATAAATTAGTTAAGTTTTTAACTTTTGGTTATTATAATTTTGAAAAAAAACGAATTAACAAAATAGTATGTGAAAAAGTTAATATAAGTAATCAAAAAGAAGAATTGAAAAAGGTTGGATTAAAAATTTTAAAACTTAATAATATTTTAGAAAAAATAGAAAAAGAAAAAAGAAGACAATGAGAAAAAAACGATCTTTTGAGACATTGATATGATTTTGCAAGTTCAAGAAAATTACAAAATCAACCATTAATGAGTAACGGTAATCAGTATTTACCAGTAAATAATTATGATAATGAAAAAAGTAGTGTTATTTAACACGTAAATAGTGATTATCAGTTTTACTTAAACGTTGATATAGATGCTGTTAACTCTGATAATGGTTTTAATGAAAATCAATATCAACAAAAATGTTCCATTTTATAAAAACTTTAATTGTAAAAGGCTTTTATCCCTTTATGTACTATTTTTAAATTTTATCACATAAATGGAGATAAAAGCCTACCTAGGAAATTATCCCCACATGTATTTAAATCAAACACAAAATTACAGTTTCAAAACTAGGTATGTTATTGAATTTATATGCTGATTCTTTTGCATATAAATGAATATTGTGCTTTGAAACTCTTATGTGTGTTCGGAAAGTTCGTCGTATGTGCTTTCATGCTGATTAAATCTGGTTTGTGTTTACACCTGTTGGTGACACATACCCAACTTCATGATTTACGATTTCATGTTTGGGATAGAAGTTTTTGAAACTTACATATCCCTTCCAAGAATCCGTAAATAGACAGCACTCAGTAAAAATGTGTTTCAACGCAAATCTTAAAAGGTTTTTTTCATCTGCATTTTTCAGCACCTTCACAATTAGTTTGTTGCTGGTTTTCTCATAAACTCCAACAATCAAAGTTTTATTCAACAAGGATCTTCCTTGTTTTTTAAAACCTAAATGTGAAATATACATTTCATCCATCTGTGCTGTGCCATCAACAATGAAACCTGCATCTTGATTTCCGATTCTAGTCCTGATTTCATGACACATTCTTCAAGCTGTTTTATAGGTCACACCCAATTCCCTTGCAACATCGGTTGCTGGTATGCCATGCTTTGTGTTTATTCATCTAAAGATGAGATAAAACCAAGATGTCATTTGGGTCTGTGACTTATAAAAAATGGTTCCATAAAGAATACTAAATGTTTGGTTACAGTTCAAACATCGTATTCTTCTCAAATCAGAAGTATTCAAACTAGAAGAAGCACACCTGATGCATTTCATTATTTTCAACTTCGCTATATATTTCAAACAATCGTTTTCAGTTTGAAATATGCTATTGAATTCATTTCAATTCATTTTTTCCTCCACACTAGTACACGTGGGGATAATTTCCTTGTAAAATTAAAATTAATAAAATATTATTAATTTAAATAAGTATTACAATAAATAATGCTATTTTAATGTAAAATTATAATTATTAAATTTAGGAGCAAATAATGACAAAAAAATTTTATATTACTACCCCCATTTATTATCCTAGTGCTAAATTACACTTGGGACATGCTTATACAACAATTATTGCTGATGTTTTAGCTCGCTATAAGAAAATGCAAGGTTATGAAGTATTCTTTTTAACCGGAAGTGATGAACATGGTCAAAAAATTGCTGAAAAGGCGGATGAAAATAAACAAACTCCACAAAAATTTGTTGATGATATTGTTGTTGGGTTTAAGAATTTATGAAAAAACTTAAATATTGATTATGATAAATTTATTAGAACAACTAATAAAAATAATATTTTAAGTGTTCAAAAAATATTTAGCAAATTATTAAAACAAAATGATATTTATTTGGGAAAATATGAAGGGTCATATTGTATTTCTTGTGAAGAATTTTTGACAGATAGCCAAATTAATAAAACTAATAATAAATGTAAAATATGTCAAGGTAATATTACTACTTTATCAGAACCATCATATTTTTTAAAATTGGAAAAATATACTAAACAATTATTAAAATATTATGATGAACATCCATTATTTTTATGACCACTTAATCGTAAAACGGAAATGATTAATAATTTTATTACGCCGGGTTTAGAAAATTTAAGTGTTACTAGAACGAGTTTTACTTGAGGGGTACCAGTATTAGAAGATCCAAAACATGTTATTTATGTTTGAATTGATGCATTAAGTAATTATTTAACAGGATTAGGTTATTTACAAGATGATGACATTAATTTTAAAAAATTTTGACTAGATTCAAATTGTGAAATTGTGAATTTAGTTGGTAAAGAAATTAGTCGTTTTCATATGATTTATTGGCCAATTTTATTAATGGCATTAAACTTGAGACAACCAAATCGAATTTTGGCCCACGGTTGAATTACTAATGAAGAAGGAAAAATGTCAAAATCAAAAGGTAATGTTATTGATCCTTTAGTATTAGTAAATCGTTATGGTGCAGATGGATTACGGTTTTTTTTAATGAAAGAAATTATTATTGGTCATGATGCAAAATATAGTCATGAATTATTTTTAAATTGTTATAACTCTTATCTTGTTAATGATTTAGGTAATTTGCTTTCGCGAACAGTTACAATGATCATTAAATATTGTGATGGTAAAATTCCCAAAGTTAATTTAAATAAGTTACAACCAGAAGCAATAGAAATAATTAAAATTATTAAAAGTACTATTAATGATTTTAATATTGAAATGGATGAGTATCAAATTCATGAAGCAATTAATGTCGTTTTTAAATTAATAACTAGTGGTAATAAATTAATTGATTTAACCAAACCATGAGATTTACATAAAAATAATAAAACTATTGAATTACATAATATTTTAAATTTATTAGCAAATATTTTAATTATTGGTAGTGCTTTATTAAGTCCAATTTTGGTTAATAGTTCATTAAAAATTCATGAACAATTGGGTGTCTTAAAAATTACTAAACCAATAGTCAATATTAACTTGAATGAATTTTTTAATAAATATGTTAATAAAAAAGAATTATTATTTCCAAGATTAAATATTGAAGATGAATTATCATTTTTAAGCAATGCATTTAAATAAAATATAAGAGTTATTAAAAAAATGCCAGTTATAGATAATAAATATCCAATTCATTTTGTATGAATTGGAGAAATACCAATTACTGTAAGAAATAATATAATTTATGCGGCTTTATTACATCAACATGAACAGGAAGTTATTTTATGAATTTCTAAAAATGAAAAAAATAGAGAAATTACTGAAAATGAAAAACAACAACATAAGATACTTAATAATATCAAAATTATCAGTTTAAAAGAAATAGAAAATTTAGAAAATAGTGATGTATTAATATTTGAACAAATATTTAAAAATAATAGATTCGCAATTAAAGAAAAACTAAAATCAGCATCAGATTTTATAAGAATTGTTATATTAAACCAATATGGAGGCATTTATTTTTTTAATTTTCACAAAAAATCTTGATATTACTTTTAATTTAAAATTAAAAGTAATATTTTTATATCGGGGGTGATTTTTTGTGACTAATAATGAATTAATGGATGTTTTAAAAAACAAAAAAGATGAAGAATTTATAAAAATTATTAGACATTTTAAAAATAGAATTAAACAAATTGAGAAAAAAGAAAAATTGGTAATGTTTAGTAATCTGTGTAACTTACAAAAATAACTATGTTTAATTAATTCTAGTAAATATAATTAAATGACCAGAAAGAGTGAGTTACAAATGGTTAAAAAACAAAACATTAATAATAATGATCCAATATCACAAGCAGTAGATTTATTACTAGAAAATACTGAAGATTTAACAACAGTTTTTAAAGAAGGAGGTTTATATAAAGAATTAACAAAAAGATTAGTGGAAAAAATGTTGAATTCTGAAATGCAAAATTATTTAGGATATGAAAAAAATCAACATAGTAATAGTGAAAATGCTCGTAATGGCATAACTTCAAAAAAATTAATAACTCAAGAAGGTAAAATTGAAATTGATGTACCACGAGATCGTAATAGTAATTTTACTCCTGTAATAGTGCCAAAAAGACAAAGAAGATTTGATGGTTTTGATCAACAAGTTCTTTCACTATATGCAAAAGGTATGACAGTATCTGACATTAGAATGCAGTTGCAAGAGTTATATCATGGTGCAGATATTAGTGAAAGTGTTATTAGTCAAATTACTGATGATGTTATTGATGATGTCAAAGCATGGCAAAATCGGCCATTAGAAAGTATTTATCCGATTGTTTATTTTGATTGTATAGTAGTTAAAGTACGACAAGATAAACGGATTATTAACAAATCAGTTTATATAGCACTAGGAGTTGATTTAGAAGGTAAAAAAGATGTTTTAGGTTTATGAATTAGTGAAAATGAAGGTTCTAAATTTTGATTATCTAATTTTACAGAAATGAAAAATCGAGGCTTAAATGATATTCTTATTGCTTGTAGTGATAATTTAACAGGCATGTCAGAAGCAATACAATCGGTTTATCCTAAAACCGAACATCAATTATGCATAGTTCATCAAATTAGAAATAGTTTAAAATATGTTTCATACAAACATCGAAAATCTCTAGTTACAGATTTAAAACCAATTTATAGTGCATGTAGTGAAGAACAAGCAATGCAAGCTTTAGAATCGTTTGAAAATAAATGAAATAAACAATATCCTCAAATTACTAAATCTTGATATAAAAATTGAGATAATTTAATGGTTTTTATTAGTTATCCACCAGAAATTAAAAGAGTAATTTATACTACAAATGCTATTGAATCTGTTAATAGTCAATTACGAAAAGTTATTAGAAATAAAAAAGTTTTTCCTAACGATATGGCGGTTTTCAAAATATTTTACTTAGCAATTGAAAATATAACAAAAAAATGAACAATGCCTATTCAAAATTGAAATACAGCAATTGCTCATTTTATGATAAAATTTGAAGACAGAATTAATCTAAACTAGTACCTTGTAAAACAAAGATACACAGATTACATAAAAGCCTCGAAAAATTAGATGCAATTGATAAAAAATTTAAAGAAAAAGGAATTCAATGTCCAAATTGTAAATCTTATTGATGTGTAAAAAATGGTTTTAAGAACAATAAGCAAAAATATTTATGCAAAGATTGTAAAAGTAGCTTTGATGCTTTAAGAAATCATTTTTTACATTGAAGTCATTTATCTCATGAACAATGAGATTGAATAATTTGATTGTCATTGTTAGGTCAATCTGCTTATACTATTTCTCAATTTGCTAAAATTTCAAAAACATCAGCATGATTTAATCGTCAAAAATTTATGAAATCATCACAATTAGCAAAAACACAAAAACCATTCACAAAATTAAAAGGTAGAATTGAAATTGATGAAACTTTTATCAAAGAAATTCATAAAGGAAATTTCAAAAATCCAGATGATCCAAGAAAAAAATGAATTGAAGAAAATGCTAAAGATTTAAACTGTTGTATTGAAATGGCAATTGATGAAAATAAAAATATTTATGCTCAAACAACAAATACTAAAAGATTAACAAAAAAATGAGTACAAGAAAATTTAACATCTAAGCTTATCGAAGAAAAATCAATTATAGTTTGTGATATGCAAATACTATATGATACAGTAGCTAAACAAACAAAATGTAATCTCAAGAAATTTAAATCAAAAGAAAATAAAGAATTAAATTATAAAAATTTAAGTAATATCAGTAAAATACAATCAAGTTTAAAAGAATTTATTACTCATTATCATGGCATTGGATTTACCAATATTCAAAATTACCTCAATTTATGAAAATTTAAATACCAACATTATAAAATATCACCTTATGCAAAATCTGAAGCATTATATTTCAGTTTGTAAAAAAAATAAATCCCAAAATTAAATAAAATCAAATTTTAGGCCGGGTTGATGATTTTTTTTATTTCATCAAGAGTTTTTTTGAAAATTAAAGATTTTTATGATGTAATTGTTGTCACAAATCATTCTAAAATTATTAGTGAGGTAATAAATGAATTAAGAGAAGAATTAGATCAAAAAAATAATCCAACATATGATGTAGGAGAATTGGTAAAAATTCAAAAAATTGTTAATGATATAATTGAAAATAATTTTAAAGAAGAAGAAAAAGAAATATTATATGATGCTAATAGTAAATATATAGGAGTAGATTTTTATTCAATGAAAAATAATTTATATTTTTCATTAAAAACTTTTAGAAAAATGGCATTTCCACCAGAATTATTTTCTTCTTTTGATATTGGTTATCAACATGGTTACAATAATTGAAATGAAATAAATGAAACCGAATATAATAAACAAAGAAGATTACAAAAAACATCAGAAGAGTATGCAAAACAAATAAAAATAATAGAAAACATTTCAATAATGATTACATTTGAGGGCAATTATAGTGAAAAAAATAAATTTTTATTTCAAAAGCATTTTCAAAAACTTAAAGAGATTTATAATGAGTATATATGAGTAATAATTAATATTAAAACCGATTTAGGAGAAAATAAGTTAAAAGTTATTGAATGAAGTAATAAAAGTAAAGATGAAATAAATATTGAAGGCGAAAAAAGAGAATACAGTTTAAACTATCAAGTAGAAGAAAAACAAAAAAATACAACAAAATTTTTATAAAAAAAATAAAAAATGTATAATTTTTTTATACATTTTTGGTGAAAATTAAGAGTTAAATATGAAATTTATTCGGGCTCATAAAATGGAACAATAACTTTTAAAGTATCTGGCTCTTCAGTTTTTAGTAAACGTTTGTCAATTTTATAAAGGTTACTATTAGACATTGCAATTCAATCCAATAAGTCTTTTTCATAAGCAATTTCTTCATAGAAATCAATTAAGAATCAGTCATAAAATTTCGCAGTTAAATTATCATTATTTTCACGAGCACTTTTAACAAGTTTATTAGTAAAATCAAGTAATTCTTCTTTAGTGGATTTTAATTTTTTTAATGCTTCTTCAATGTTTTTTGTAGTAAAAGTTGGAACTTTAATGTCTTTAATTTCAACTTGAGCATCTTGATCCATTAAATAGTTACAAATTTTACGAATATGAACAACAGCATCAGCTGCTTCTATTTGGAAGAAGCGTGCAAACCCAGGATATCCTTTTTGATTTGCATCATTACTTAATTTAAAACTAAGCATTTGATATTTTAGATGTTCACTAATATAATCATTTAGATCATCGTTAATCTTTTTAATCATTAAATACACCTTCTTTCTTGGCTTTATATGTATTATACTACTTTAATACTATATATATATTAAAATAAATTAATAATAAAAATATTGTTAATTAATTGTTTGTGTTACATTTTTTATGAAGTAAGTTCAGTGAATAGTTCAAGACCAATTTGATCATGTGCTCATTTATTTGGGTGAACATAATCAAAGAAAAAAATATTATTAATAGTTTCTGGAGTTGTTCCATCAATATATCTTGGATTTAAATTTAAAGCTAAACCGGGAATTGATCATTTTATTGATTCATTAGTAATATTTTTTCCTATTTCTTGTGCTTCAGATAATAAATCACTAAAATTAGTTTCTAAGTCAAACGGTCTGATATTAATATCAGAATTATTTTTCATTAATTCAGTAATTTTATCATTTCATTTGTTATTATATTCATTTGATAAGTGGTTTGCTACTTCTTTAACAGATTGTTTTTCATTAACATATTTTGGGATATTACTAATGTTAGGTACATTGGCAATTATTAAATTTTGAGCACCAGCATTAATTAATGTATCAACAGTTTCAAATTCAGTTGTTATTGCATTATTAATAATTGACTTTTGTTTTGCTGTTGAATTTTCATCCATAGCAGAAAGCAGATCATTACCACCTATTTCAATAAAAATATCATCATTATTTTGTATTTTATGATCTTTTAATAATTGATTAGCTTGGTGGTCAATAGAATAATGATTTAAGAATAATTGATATTCTCAACTATGATTTTGTCCTTCTTGCGCTCCACCCACAGCATAGTTATTACCTTTTTGATATCAAGCCGGTAATAGTTCTGTTCCTAGTTTTTTCTCTAAAATACTAGCAGCAACATCGCCATTAGTAAATGAATTATGATAAAAAGGTTCTTGAAATTTAACTTTATCTATATTTCAAGTATCATAAGTAAAAATATTAGCTAAATTACCATTATCTGATAAACTGTCACCAAGGACATATAATTCTGATTTCACACTTATTGGTTCGTTAAATGTTTTGCTATCATTTCATTTCCAGCAGTTAAAGTTATTGCTGTCAGAGTGATATTTATTAAAAATGTTTTCATTTGATAAATTCCTTTTCTCATTAAAAATTTAAATATGAAGGTAATTTTTAAAAGAGAATATAGTTTTCTTTTAAAAATTAATAACTTAACTTAATAGTAAGTTATTACCTTCATATTACCATATTAGTAGTAATGAGTAAATAAGGTTTTATTACAAAAATAAAAATTGATTTTAAAGAATGATTATATAAATTTAATTATTTATTAAATTTAATGCAATTTTTAAGAATAATTTTATTGTAAAAAAAATAAAATGTGTTAATTTTAAATTAAAAGATTGGTTTTTTGCTCATTTACTTTGTTTTAAAGTAAATGGGTTTTTTATAAAATATTGAAAGGGAATAGGAAAAATGAGTAGAAATATAGCAGAAGCAATTGAAAATTTAGTTAATTCAAAAATAGTAGAAGAGTGATTTTTTCTTTTTGAACAAAAACTCGAAAAAGAAGAATTAAGAAATTCAGAATATATGAAGTTACACAGTAAAGAAATATTTTTTGAATATATGTTTCTTGATGAATATAAAAAACTTGATGAAATTGAAAAAGCAGAAAACCTGAGTTGTAAATATAAATGGGACAGTTTTTTAAAATAATTGTATTAAATCTATTGGTCTTTTATAAGAGAGCGATTTTCTTTTAATTTTCAAAAAAACTCTTGATGAAATAAAAAAAATCATCAACCTGGCCTAAAATTTGATTTTATTTAATTTTGGGATTTATTTTTTTTACAAACTGAAATATAATGCTTCAGATTTTGCATAAGGTGATATTTCATAATGTTGGTATTTAAATTTTCATAAATTGAGGTAATTTCGAATATTGGTAAATCCAATGCCGTGATAATGAGTAATAAATTCTTTTAAACTTGATTGTATTTTACTGATATTACTTAAATTTTTATAATTTAATTCTTTATTTTTTTTTATTTAAATTTCTTGAGAGTACATTTTGTTTGTTTAGCTACTGTATCATATAGTATTTGCATATCACAAACTATAATTGATTTTTCTTCGATAAGCTTAGATGTTAAATTTTCTTGTACTCATTTTTTTGTTAATCTTTTAGTATTTGTTGTTTGAGCATAAATATTTTTATTTTCATCAATTGCCATTTCAATACAACAGTTTAAATCTTTAGCCTTTTCTTCAATTCATTTTTTTTCTTGGATCATCTGGATTTTTGAAATTTCCTTTATGAATTTCTTTGATAAAAGTTTCATCAATTTCAATTCTACCTTTTAATTTTGTGAATGGTTTTTGTGTTTTTGCTAATTGTGATGATTTCATAAATTTTTGACGATTAAATCATGCTGATGTTTTTGAAATTTTAGCAAATTGAGAAATAGTATAAGCAGATTGACCTAACAATGACAATCAAATTATTCAATCTCATTGTTCATGAGATAAATGACTTCAATGTAAAAAATGATTTCTTAAAGCATCAAAGCTACTTTTACAATCTTTGCATAAATATTTTTGCTTATTATTCTTAAAACCATTTTTTACACATCAATAAGATTTACAATTTGGACATTGAATTCCTTTTTCTTTAAATTTTTTATCAATTGCATCTAATTTTTCTTTTTTCTCAATTTGTTTAATTCTATTTTTAAAATGTCTAATAATTTTTATAAATTCTTCATCTTTTTTGTTTTTTAAAACATCAATTAATTCATTATTAGTCACAAAAAATCACCCCTGATATAAAAATATTACTTTTAATTTTAAATTAAAAGTAATATCAAGATTTTTTGTGAAAATTAAAACTAATATCTGCACCATGATATAACTCTTGCAACTGCATTCTAATGTCAGATACTGTCATACCTTTTGCATATAGTGAAAGAACTTGTTGATCAAAACCATCAAATCTTCTTTGTCTTTTTGGCACTATTACAGGAGTAAAATTACTATTACGATCTCGTGGTACATCAATTTCAATTTTACCTTCTTGAGTTATTAATTTTTTTGAAGTTATGCCATTACGAGCATTTTCGCTATTACTATGTTGATTTTTTTCATATCCTAAATAATTTTGCATTTCAGAATTCAACATTTTTTCCACTAATCTTTTTGTTAATTCTTTATATAAACCTCCTTCTTTAAAAACTGTTGTTAAATCTTCAGTATTTTCTAGTAATAAATCTACTGCTTGTGATATTGGATCATTATTATTAATGTTTTGTTTTTTAACCATTTGTAACTCACTCTTTCTAGTCATTTAATTATATTTACTAGAATTAATTAAACATATTTATTTTTGTAAGTTACACAGATTACTAAACATTACCAAATAAAAAACTACTTAATTAATTTTAAGTAGTTTTTTATTTTTATAATCCGCATTTAGATTGAATACCACAATTATTGCAAGTATAACAACCAGCGCTAAAGACAAGGACTCCTTCTTTACACACTAGACTTGGTGCAAAACCTTTAATTTTAAAAATTTAACGATTATTATTAATATTAAAGGTGATAGTTATTATGTTGAAAAAATATAAAGATGATCAAGAATTTTATAGTTTAGTCGGCATAAAGCCACAAACATTTTATAAAATGCTTGAAATTTTAAAAATTGCTGAGTCTAAACAAAAATATTATGGTGGTAGAAAAAATAAAATTGTAATTGAAGAGCGTTTATTAATGACTTTAGAATATTGAAAAGACTATAGTAGTTATAGAGTTATTGCAAAAAGATATAATATTAGTCATACTAGTTGCATTCGTAATATTTTTTGAATTGAAAATATTTTAATAAAAAGCGGAATTTTTAATTTACCTTGAAAAAAAGATTTAACAAAAAATAAAGGTACTAATAATAATTTGTTAGCTATTGATGCCACTGAAACTCCAATTGAAAGAATTAAAAAAGGAAATTATCCCCACATGTACTAGTGTGGAGGAAAAAATGAATTGAAATGAATTCAATAGCATATTTCAAACTGAAAACGATTGTTTGAAATATATAGCGAAGTTGAAAATAATGAAATGCATCAGGTGTGCTTCTTCTAGTTTGAATACTTCTGATTTGAGAAGAATACGATGTTTGAACTGTAACCAAACATTTAGTATTCTTTATGGAACCATTTTTTATAAGTCACAGACCCAAATGACATCTTGGTTTTATCTCATCTTTAGATGAATAAACACAAAGCATGGCATACCAGCAACCGATGTTGCAAGGGAATTGGGTGTGACCTATAAAACAGATTGAAGAATGTGTCATGAAATCAGGACTAGAATTGGAAATCAAGATGCAGTTTTCATTGTTGATGGCACAGCACAGATGGATGAAATGTATCTTTCACATTTAGGTTTTAAAAAACAAGGAAGATCCTTGTTGAATAAAACTTTGATTGTTGGAGTTTATGAGAAAACCAACAACAAACTAATTGTGAAGGTGCTGAAAAATGCAGATGAAAAAAACCTTTTAAGATTTGCATTGAAACACATTTTTACTGAGTGCTGTCTATTTACGGATTCTTGGAAGGGATATGTAAGTTTCAAAAACTTCTATCCCAAACATGAAATCGTAAATCATGAAGTTGGGTATGTGTCACCAACAGGTGTAAACACAAACCAGATTGAATCAGCATGAAAGCACATACGACGAACTTTCCGAACACACATAAGAGTTTCAAAGCACAATATTCATTTATATGCAAAAGAATCAGCATATAAATTCAATAACATACCTAGTTTTGAAACTGTAATTTTGTGTTTGATTTAAATACATGCGGGGATAATTTCCTAGGTAGGCTTTTATCTCCATTTATGTGATAAAATTTAAAAATAGTACATAAAGGGATAAAAGCCTTAAAAAAAACTAAAATTACTTTTTTCAGGTAAAAAGAAACATCATTCTCTCAAATCCCAAATAATTATTGATATTTCCAATGGAAAAATTATTTCAAATGCTTTTTGTTTTGGAAGCATTCATGATTTTAAATTGCTTCTAAAATCTAAAACTTTTATTCATCCAGAAAAACAAGTTTTTGTTGATTCAGGTTATCAAGGTATACAAAATATTCATAAAAATACATTTTTGCCATTTAAAAAAAGTAAATACAATCAATTAACACCAATTCAAAAAGAATACAATAAAACTTTAAGTAAAATTAGAATTAAAATTGAACACGTATTTGCTAAACTAAAACGTTTTAAAATTTTAAGTTTAAAATATCGCAATAAAATACGAAGATTTGCATTAAGATTTAATTTAATAACAGGAATATATAATTTTGAATTACCTTAGTTTTGCACCAAGTCTATTAAAAGAAGAAGCAATAAAAAAGAGAGAACTTTTATTACGAAACATGAAATTAGATGCAAAATTTCAAAAGCAAGAACAACAATTAAAAGAATTGAGTATTCAAAATAATTCAGTCGATGATATTCTTACAAAAGAATTAGCAAACACATTATCTACTGTTCCTATGACTTTTGCTACTTTAAATAACGGTAATCCTGTTTCTCAAGATGTAATAAATGCTGCTAATTTAATGTCTATAAGTCCATCTTCAAAACCTGTTGCTGATAAACAAGAAAACCAAAAACCTCTTATTTCTATGTAATATCATATACATTAATGAAACAAATAATAAAATCAGATATAGTTTAAAGGAGGATTACTTATGCATTTTGATCCTATCGAAGACTTGTTTAATGATTTAGGTTCACAGTTTCAGTCTTTTGGAAATGATACTGAAACTTTCTTTAATAATTTTGGTGATAATATAAGTTCAGAATTTGAAGTATTTACAAAAGATTTAAATACTAATTTTCAATCTTTTAGCAATAATGCAAGTAATGTCTTTAATGATCTAGGTAAGGAGTTTTAATCTCTGGGTAATGAAATTACTGAAGGTTTTCAAATTGTTAGTAATGATGTAGATTTTTTTTTAATGATCTAGGTAAGGAGTTTCAATCTCTGAGTAATGAAATTAGTGAAGGTTTTCAAACATTTGTTCATAATTTTGAAACCGCCTTTAAAGATTTTGGTAATAATATAAAAACTTTTTTTAATAATATTGGTAATAATATTGAATCATTTTATAACGGTATTACTTCATTTTTTTTAGGAATTGAAAATTTAATTAAAATTATGCCCTATGCAATTAGTGGAGTAATTGGATCAGATAGCATTTAAGATTTATAAAGCAAGAAAGTCAATGTTAAAAAATGAAAGAATAAGAAAAATATATAAAATTTGTAAAAATCAAGAACTAAATAATGATATTAAAAATGTTAATTTTGATAAATTAAAACCAGTAGTAAATAATACAAAACTTACAACAAGTAAATCAAAAAAGTTTACTAAAAAAATTTGGGACGGTAACAAAAACGGATGATATAATTACTTTTTAAACATTTCTTTAAAATTATAAACAAGAAATAATTGTAATTATATGCAATTTTAAATACATCTTACTACTAAATTAAATGAATTACAATTAAAATACAAATATTAAAAAAATGAAAAATAAAATTAATATTTATACACAACAAAAATTCTTATTAAATTAAAATTTAATAAGTTTTTAAAATTTTAATAAAAAAATTAATTAAGTTATGTTTTTAAATTTATTTTATTACATTTAAAAATAACCATTTTAATATAAATATTTATGTTATAAGTTCTATTACCAAGCATTTCTTTTAAAATATGTCAAATATTACCTTCTGTAAAACAACCTATATTCCACTTTGCACCTTGATTTTCAATACCTTGTTTATTATTTTTAAAATAAATATTGTTTTTTTAATTTTTTATGGTTTTTTAATATTTCATTCATATATTTTATTAACTCATCATATTGACCATTTTCAATAAAATTTCTACAAATCTTATATTCATATCAATATTTTCGTTTATTTCCAGCGATTATTCCAACATATCATTTTTTAACTAAATGGAATTTATCTAAAACAAAATTTGCACCTAAATAATCAGCAACTTCTTTAATTCATCCTGCACTATCTCCACAAATAATAATTTTTGCTTGGTCAAAATTTTCAAAAAATCTATTTCCTTGTTCTTTGATAAATTCAGCAGTTTTTTTAACACCAATTGCTGTTTTTGTTGGTCTTATTATTATATCTGCTCTTTTATTAACTAATTTATGATTAACATTATCTGTACAAAATAATACCAAACGCATTGAATATTTACCAGAATTGCGTTTAAATTTTCAAAATTTTCGATGTCCATCATCAATACTTTTAATTTTCAAAAAAACTCTTGATGAAATAAAAAAAATCATCAACCTGGCCTAAAATTTGATTTTATTTAATTTTGGTATTTATTTTTTTTACAAACTGAAATATAATGCTTCAGATTTTGCATAAGGTGATATTTTATAATGTTGGTATTTAAATTTTCATAAATTGAGGTAATTTTGAATATTGGTAAATCCAATGCCATGATAATGAGTAATAAATTCTTTTAAACTTGATTGTATTTTACTGATATTACTTAAATTTTTATAATTTAATTCTTTATTTTCTTTTGATTTAAATTTCTTGAGAGTACATTTTGTTTGTTTAGCTACTTTATCATATAGTATTTGCATATCACAAACTATAATTGATTTTTCTTCGATAAGCTTAGATGTTAAATTTTATTGTACTCATTTTTTTGTTAATCTTTTAGTATTTGTTGTTTGAGCATAAATATTTTTATTTTCATCAATTGCCATTTCAATACAACAGTTTAAATCTTTAGCATTTTCTTCAATTCATTTTTTTCTTGGATCATCTGGATTTTTGAAATTTCCTTTATGAATTTCTTTGATAAAAGTTTCATCAATTTCAATTCTACCTTTTAATTTTGTGAATGGTTTTTGTGTTTTTGCTAATTGTGATGATTTCATAAATTTTTGACGATTAAATCATGCTGATGTTTTTGAAATTTTAGCAAATTGAGAAATAGTATAAGCAGATTGACCTAACAATGACAATCAAATTATTCAATCTCATTGTTCATGAGATAAATGACTTCAATGTAAAAAATGATTTCTTAAAGCATCAAAGCTACTTTTACAATCTTTGCATAAATATTTTTGCTTATTGTTCTTAAAACCATTTTTTACACATCAATAAGATTTACAATTTGGACATTGAATTCCTTTTTCTTTAAATTTTTTATCAATTGCATCTAATTTTTCTTTTTTCTCAATTTGTTTAATTCTATTTT
Organism: Spiroplasma endosymbiont of Zeiraphera isertana; assembly: GCF_964030805.1. Taxonomy (GTDB): domain Bacteria; phylum Bacillota_I; class Bacilli_A; order Mycoplasmatales; family VBWQ01; genus Spiroplasma_E. The sequence goes on along the minus strand of NZ_OZ034965.1, from coordinate 2,306,005 downwards.
TAAAATGTCTAATAATTTTTATAAATTCTTCATCTTTTTTGTTTTTTAAAACATCAATTAATTCATTATTAGTCACAAAAAATCACCCCTGATATAAAAATATTACTTTTAATTTAAAATTAAAAGTAATATCAAGATTTTTTGTGAAAATTAAAAATCAATACTAATATAAATAAATTGATTTGGTTCTAATTTTATTTTAGGAACATCTAATTTATTAACTTGATATTCTTGAAATAATCTACTAATACTTGTTGTACTAAATTTTGTTTGCTTCATAGTATGTAAAATATCAACATATCTTTTTCCGTCAGCAAAATGTTCAACAACATTATTTTTGATATCCTGACAAGTTCTTTTATATTTAGGTAATTCTAATTCTTCATCTAATAAACAAACTCTTACTCATTAGACTTGGTGCAAAACTAAGGTAATTCAAAATTATATATTCCTGCTATTAAATTAAATCTTAATGCAAATCTTCGTATTTTATTGCGATATTTTAAACTTAAAATTTTAAAACGTTTTAGTTTAGCAAATACGTGTTCAATTTTAATTCTAATTTTACTTAAAGTTTTATTGTATTCTTTTTGAATTGGTGTTAATTGATTGTATTTACTTTTTTTAAATGGCAAAAATTTATTTTTATGAATATTTTGTATACCTTGATAACCCGAATCAACAAAAACTTGTTTTTCTTTTAATTTTCAAAAAAACTCTTGATGAAATAAAAAAAATCATCAACCTGGCCTAAAATTTGATTTTATTTAATTTTGGGATTTATTTTTTTTACAAACTGAAATATAATGCTTCAGATTTTGCATAAGGTGATATTTTATAATGTTGGTATTTAAATTTTCATAAATTGAGGTAATTTTGAATATTGGTAAATCCAATGCCATGATAATGAGTAATAAATTCTTTTAAAATTGATTGTATTTTACTGATATTACTTAAATTTTTATAATTTAATTCTTTATTTTCTTTTGATTTAAATTTCTTGAGAGTACATTTTGTTTGTTTAGCTACTGTATCATATAGTATTTGCATATCACAAACTATAATTGATTTTTCTTCGATAAGCTTAGATGTTAAATTTTCTTGTACTCATTTTTTTGTTAATCTTTTAGTATTTGTTGTTTGAGCATAAATATTTTTATTTTCATCAATTGCCATTTCAATACAACAGTTTAAATCTTTAGCATTTTCTTCAATTCATTTTTTTCTTGGATCATCTGGATTTTTGAAATTTCCTTTGTGAATTTCTTTGATAAAAGTTTCATCAATTTCAATTCTACCTTTTAATTTTGTGAATGGTTTTTGTGTTTTTGCTAATTGTGATGATTTCATAAATTTTTGACGATTAAATCATGCTGATGTTTTTGAAATTTTAGCAAATTGAGAAATAGTATAAGCAGATTGACCTAACAATGACAATCAAATTATTCAATCTCATTGTTCATGAGATAAATGACTTCAATGTAAAAAATGATTTCTTAAAGCATCAAAGCTACTTTTACAATCTTTGCATAAATATTTTTGCTTATTATTCTTAAAACCATTTTTTACACATAAATAAGATTTACAATTTGGACATTGAATTCCTTTTTCTTTAAATTTTTTATCAATTGCATCTAATTTTTCTTTTTTCTCAATTTGTTTAATTCTATTTTTAAAATGTCTAATAATTTTTATAAATTCTTCATCTTTTTTGTTTTTTAAAACATCAATTAATTCATTATTAGTCACAAAAAATCACCCCTGATATAAAAATATTACTTTTAATTTAAAATTAAAAGTAATATCAAGATTTTTTGTGAAAATTAAAATGTTTTTCTGGATGAATAAAAGTTTTAGATTTTAGAAGCAATTTAAAATCATGAATGCTTCCAAAACAAAAAGCATTTGAAATAATTTTTCCATTGGAAATATCAATAATTATTTGGGATTTGAGAGAATGATGTTTCTTTTTACCTGAAAAAAGTAATTTTAGTTTTTTTTAAGGCTTTTATCCCTAATATTTATGCAAAGATTGTAAAAGTAGCTTTGATGCTTTAAGAAATCATTTTTTACATCGAAGTCATTTATCTCATGAACAATGAGATTGAATAATTTGATTGTCATTGTTAGGTCAATCTGCTTATACTATTTCTCAATTTGCTAAAATTTCAAAAACATCAGCATGATTTAATCGTCAAAAATTTATGAAATCATCACAATTAGCAAAAAAACAAAAACCATTCACAAAATTAAAAGGTAGAATTGAAATTGATGAAACTTTTATCAAAGAAATTCATAAAGGAAATTTCAAAAATACAGATGATCCAAGAAAAAAATGAATTGAAGAAAATGCTAAAGATTTAAACTGTTGTATTGAAATGGCAATTGATGAAAATAAAAATATTTATGCTCAAACAACAAATACTAAAAGATTAACAAAAAAATGAGTACAAGAAAATTTAACATCTAAGCTTATCGAAGAAAAATCAATTATAGTTTGTGATATGCAAATACTATATGATACAGTAGCTAAACAAACAAAATGTACTCTCAAGAAATTTAAATCAAAAGAAAATAAAGAATTAAATTATAAAAATTTAAGTAATATCAGTAAAATACAATCAAGTTTAAAAGAATTTATTACTCATTATCATGGCATTGGATTTACCAATATTCAAAATTACCTCAATTTATGAAAATTTAAATACCAACATTATAAAATATCACCTTATGCAAAATCTGAAGCATTATATTTCAGTTTGTAAAAAAATAAATCCCAAAATTAAATAAAATCAAATTTTAGGCCAGGTTGATGATTTTTTTTATTTCATCAAGAGTTTTTTTGAAAATTAAAAGGAATTAGCGCAATGTATAAGTATCTGAGTATTGAATCAATAATAGCAATAAAAGAATATAAAAATTATGGATTTTCGATTCGTAAAATAGCAAAAATTGTTGATTATAGTAAATCAACTGTACATAGAGTTTGTAGATTATTAAATAAAAACTTATTGCCATTAGAAATATTGAATCAATTTCAAAAAAATAAACAAAATGCAGGCAGAAAATTAATAATTTTAACTTTAACAGAAATTAATAGTATTAATCATTTGTTAATTACTAAAAAGTATGCTCTTGATATAATTGCTAACTTTTTAAAGGAAAATAAAATAAAAAGTATTTCAACAAAAACTTTATATAACATGTTTAAAACAAATCGAATGGGTTTTGATGAAAATAACTTATTGAGAAAAGGCAAAAATAAATCTCACAAACAAAAAGAAACTAGGGGCAAAATTAATAATTGTAAGTCTATTCATGAAAGAAATTTAATCATTCCTAATATTAAAAATATACAAGAATTTGGTCATTTAGAAGGTGATACTATCATTGGCAAAGATCATAAAAGTTCTATTATTACTTTTGCTGATATATGATCAAAAACCACAATTTCTTTAGTAACTAAAAATCATAAATCAGAAAATATTACAAAAAGTATAATAAAATTTATTTCAAAGTTACAAAAAGGAACGGTTAAAACCATTACTTTTGATCGTGGTAAAGAATTTAGTAAATGAAGATTAATCGAAAAAATTTGTAATGTCAAAATTTATTTTGCAGATCCTGGTAAACCTTGCCAAAGGGGTTTAAATGAAAATAATAATGGTATTTTAAGAAGATATTTACCAAAATCTACAGATCTATCTTTTAATTTTCACAAAAAATCTTGATATTACTTTTAATTTTAAATTAAAAGTAATATTTTTATATCAGGGGTGATTTTTTGTGACTAATAATGAATTAATTGATGTTTTAAAAAACAAAAAAGATGAAGAATTTATAAAAATTATTAGACATTTTAAAAATAGAATTAAACAAATTGAGAAAAAAGAAAAATTAGATGCAATTGATAAAAAATTTAAAGAAAAAGGAATTCAATGTCCAAATTGTAAATCTTATTGATGTGTAAAAAATGGTTTTAAGAATAATAAGCAAAAATATTTATGCAAAGATTGTAAAAGTAGCTTTGATGCTTTAAGAAATCATTTTTTACATTGAAGTCATTTATCTCATGAACAATGAGATTGAATAATTTGATTGTCATTGTTAGGTCAATCTGCTTATACTATTTCTCAATTTGCTAAAATTTCAAAAACATCAGCATGATTTAATCGTCAAAAATTTATGAAATCATCACAATTAGCAAAAACACAAAAACCATTCACAAAATTAAAAGGTAGAATTGAAATTGATGAAACTTTTATCAAAGAAATTCATAAAGGAAATTTCAAAAATCCAGATGATCCAAGAAAAAAATGAATTGAAGAAAATGCTAAAGATTTAAACTGTTGTATTGAAATGGCAATTGATGAAAATAAAAATATTTATGCTCAAACAACAAATACTAAAAGATTAACAAAAAAATGAGTACAAGAAAATTTAACATCTAATCTTATCGAAGAAAAATCAATTATAGTTTGTGATATGCAAATACTATATGATACAGTAGCTAAACAAACAAAATGTACTCTCAAGAAATTTAAATCAAAAGAAAATAAAGAATTAAATTATAAAAATTTAAGTAATATCAGTAAAATACAATCAAGTTTAAAAGAATTTATTACTCATTATCATGGCATTGGATTTACCAATATTCAAAATTACCTCAATTTATGAAAATTTAAATACCAACATTATAAAATATCACCTTATGCAAAATCTGAAGCATTATATTTCAGTTTGTAAAAAAAATAAATCCCAAAATTAAATAAAATCAAATTTTAGGCCAGGTTGATGATTTTTTTTATTTCATCAAGAGTTTTTTTGAAAATTAAAAGATCTATCTTCATATAAACAAAAAGATTTAAATTTTATAGAATTTCAAATTAATTCTACACCCAGAAAATCGCTCTCTTATAAAAGACCAACAGATTTAATACAATTATTTTAAAAAACTGTCCCATTTATATTTACAACTCAGGATTTTCTTCAATTCATTTTTTTCTTGGATCATCTGTATTTTTGAAATTTCCTTTATGAATTTCTTTGATAAAAGTTTCATCAATTTCAATTCTACCTTTTAATTTTGTGAATGGTTTTTGTTTTTTTGCTAATTGTGATGATTTCATAAATTTTTGACGATTAAATCATGCTGATGTTTTTGAAATTTTAGCAAATTGAGAAATAGTATAAGCTGATTGACCTAACAATGACAATCAAATTATTCAATCTCATTGTTCATGAGATAAATGACTTCAATGTAAAAAATGATTTCTTAAAGCATCAAAGCTACTTTTACAATCTTTGCATAAATATTTTTGCTTATTATTCTTAAAACCATTTTTTACACATCAATAAGATTTACAATTTGGACATTGAATTCATTTTTCTTTAAATTTTTTATCAATTGCATCTAATTTTTCTTTTTTCTCAATTTGTTTAATTCTATTTTTAAAATGTCTAATAATTTTTATAAATTCTTCATCTTTTTTGTTTTTTAAAACATCAATTAATTCATTATTAGTCACAAAAAATCACCCCTGATATAAAAATATTACTTTTAATTTTAAATTAAAAGTAATATCAAGATTTTTTGTGAAAATTAAAAGAAATTTTTATTAGTTCAGGATCAATTGAGCCGAGGTATTCATCTTCAATTTTGATAGCATAAACTTGATTTTCTAATTCTTCAACAACATAACCAATTCCCCTGGTTGGAAAAATAGCATCTTCACGGATAATACTAATTACCAAATCACCCGGTTTTAAAGAAATTAAATTTTTATCTTTTTGTGCATAACGATCAAGCATTACCATTCTTGATACACCTTCATGAGTAATTTTATAATCTTTTTCTATTGTTTTTAAGTGTGTAAAATGCTTACTAATATCTTCATTTAAATTATTTTTTAAACTTTCACTGTACATAAAAATTCACCTGACCCTTTACAAATTTATTCTTATTATAACAATTGATAAATTTAAAGTCTAAATTTACATTGTTAGTAACTTATTATTTATTTCAGAAAATAATACGCTTTAAAATAATATCATAATTTATTTTATTAAAAATTTATTTTTTGAAATAAATAAATTCAAATTTAATATTATATAGTCAATGCTAATAATCTTACAAATTAATTTTTCTTAGTTATAAATTTATTTTTAATAATGCATTTTATTGTTTGTGGTTCTACGTTATTATTGCCTACTATATAAGAAATATTTTTAGATTTAAAAATTTATATTTTTTTAGGCTTTTCTCCCTTTATGTACTATTTTTAAATTTTATCACATAAATGCTGAGAAAAGCCTATCTACGGACTTCTCCCCACATTTTTAAATCAAACATAACATTACAGTTTCAAAACTAGGTATATTGTTGAATTTATATGCCGATTCTTTTGCATATAAATGAACATGATGTTTTTCAACTTTGATATGTGTTTTAAATGTTCGTCTGATGTGCTTTCATGCCGATTCAATCTGGTTTATGTTTACACAGGTTTTTGAAACATAGCCATCTTGATGGTTAACTGTTTCATGCTTAGTGAAAACTGATTTAAAATGGCGATATCCTTTTCAAGAATCAGTATGTACATCACACTTTGAAGAAATGTGGTTTCTTGTAAATTGCAAAAGATTTTTTTGATTTGCATTTTTCAACACTTTCACAATTAAATTATTGGTTGTTTTTTCATAAATCCCAACAATCAAAGTTTTATTTTTTAAGGATCTTCCTTGTTTTTTAAAACCCATATGTGAAAGATACATTTCATCCGTTTGCACTATGCCCTCAACAATGAATTGAGGTTCTTGTTTTGCAATTGCACTTCGGATGTTATGACCCATTCTTCAAGCGGTTTTCAAAGTTACTCCCAATTCTTTTGCAACATCAGTTGATGGAATTCCATGTTTGGTGTTTATTCATCTAAAGATGAGATAAAACCAAGATGTCAAAGGTGTTTGTGACTTGTAAAAAAAATGGTGTCATGAAGAATACTAAATGTTTGATGACATTTCAAACATCTTATTCTTCTTAAATCAGAAGTATTCAAATTTGTTCAAGAACACCTCATACATTTGTTTTCCTTCAAACTTGCTATATATTTCAAACAATCTTTTTCTGTTTGAAATATATTGTTGAACTCATTCAATTTCATTGTTTCCTCCACAAGTACATGTGGGGAGAAGTCCGTTTTTTATTCATTAATAAAATCCTTTTATATCAAAATTAGTGCTAATTATATAAGGCTTTTATCCCTTTATGTACTATTTTTAAATTTTATCACATAAATGGAGATAAAAGCCTACCTAGGAAATTATCCCCGCATGTATTTAAATCAAACACAAAATTACAGTTTCAAAACTAGGTATGTTATTGAATTTATATGCTGATTCTTTTGCATATAAATGAATATTGTGCTTTGAAACTCTTATGTGTGTTCGGAAAGTTCGTCGGATGTGCTTTCATGCTGATTCAATCTGGTTTGTGTTTACACCTGTTGGTGACACATACCCAACTTCATGATTTACGATTTCATGTTTGGGATAGAAGTTTTTGAAACTTACATATCCCTTCCAAGAATCCGTAAATAGACAGCACTCAGTAAAAATGTGTTTCAATGCAAATCTTAAAAGGTTTTTTTCATCTGCATTTTTCAGCACCTTCACAATTAGTTTGTTGCTGGTTTTCTCATAAACTCCAACAATCAAAGTTTTATTCAACAAGGATCTTCCTTGTTTTTTAAAACCTAAATGTGAAAGATACATTTCATCCATCTGTGCTGTGCCATCAACAATGAAACCTGCATCTTGATTTCCAATTCTAGTCCTGATTTCATGACACATTCTTCAAGCTGTTTTATAGGTCACACCCAATTCCCTTGCAACATCGGTTGCTGGTATGCCATGCTTTGTGTTTATTCATCTAAAGATGAGATAAAACCAAGATGTCATTTCGGTCTGTGACTTATAAAAAATGGTTCCATAAAGAATACTAAATGTTTGGTTACAGTTCAAACATCGTATTCTTCTCAAATCAGAAGCATTCAAACTAGAAGAAGCACACCTGATGCATTTCATTATTTTAAACTTCGCTATATATTTCAAACAATCGTTTTCAGTTTGAAATATGCTATTGAATTCATTTCAATTCATTTTTTCCTCCACACTAGTACATGCAGGGATAATTTCCTTATATAATACAATTACTTTTATAATACATTCAGATTTTTTTGATTAATGTTATAGTAAAAGAACATATATGTTATTATATTAGAGATTATTTTTTATTAAGAAATAATTAAGGTTTTTTTCTTTATATACTATTAAATTTATTATATAAATTCTGAAAAAAATCTATCTATTTATCGACTTTTTCTCAATTTTTAAATTAAACATAACATTACAGTTTTAAAACTAGATATGTTGTTTAATTTATATGATTTTCTTTTGGAATGGCAACCTTTTTTAGGACTATTTTTTGGTAGACATTTGTTTTTGATAATTAACTGGAGTTAGGTAGTTTAAAGTGCTATGAATTCGTATGTTGTTATATCAATTGATATAATCAAATAATTCTAATTTTAATTGGATTAATGATCTAAAATTTTTATCATTAATAAATTCAGTTTTGAAAGTTTTAAAAGTTGCTTCAGCAACAGCATTGTCATAAGGACATCCTTTTTTGCTTAAAGAGCGAGTAATATTGAATGCTAGTAAAAGTTTATCAATAATTTTATTATTAAATTCATTACCTCGATCGCTATGAAATATTTGAATATCTTTTAAACAGCGATTTGATTGCATAAATGCTTCATATACTAATGATGCATCTTTTTTAGTGCCTACACTATGTCCAATAATTTCGCGGTTCAATAGGTCTATTAATAAACAAATATAGTTTCACTTACCATTTACTTGAACATAAGTTAAATCACTAACAATAACTTCATTTTTAATCCTATTCTTAAAGTTTCTATTAACAAGATTAGTTATTTGACTATCATTGACTTTATTATGATGATTTTTGTGTCTTAATTTAGTGTATTTTGATATTAAATTATGTTTATTCATAATTTCTTTAATTTTTCGTCTTGATAAATAAATTTCTTGGTTTTCTAATATGACTTTTAATCTTCTTGTGCCATAAATTTCTTTATTTTCTTTAAAAGCACTAATAACAGCTTCATCATACATATTATTTTGATTTTTTTCTTTTTTCTTGAAATTAAAATAATATGTTGATTTAGAGAGTTTTAAAAAACGACAAATTGTACGAATTTTATATTTACATTTATTATTGATAATAATCTCTATTTTCTGCCTATTATTAGTGCTGATTGCTTTAAAATATCATTTTCCATTCGTAACTGTTTTAATTCTTTTCTTAATTTAATTAATTCATTTTCTTCAACAGAACGATTATCTTTAGATTTAAAACTACCTGAATTAGTAAATTGCTTAATTCAATTATAAGTAGCTGCTCTTGTAAAATTGTACTCTTTAGCAAGACAAGACACTGACTTACCACTTTGATATAAAGCTACTATTTGTTTCTTAAATTCGTCGGTATATGAGTTAATATTGGCTATAATTATAGTTCCTTTCTTTTAACTAATTTGTTCACTTGTCTACGTAATTAGTGTCCAATAAAGTGTAACCTATCCACTTTTCCATATAAATGAATATGATGTTTTGTAACATTGATACAAAAGTACATGTTGGTAAAAATCTTTTAATTTTCACAAAAAATCTTTTAATTTTCAAAAAAAATCTTGATATTACTTTTAATTTAAAATTAAAAGTAATATTTTTATATCAGGGGTGATTTTTTGTGACTAATAATGAATTAATTGATGTTTTAAAAAACAAAAAAGATGAAGAATTTATAAAAATTATTAGACATTTTAAAAATAGAATTAAACAAATTGAGAAAAAAGAAAAATTAGATGCAATTGATAAAACATTTAAAGAAAAAGGAATTCAATGTCCAAATTGTAAATCTTATTGATGTGTAAAAAATGGTTTTAAGAATAATAAGCAAAAATATTTATGCAAAGATTGTAAAAGTAGCTTTGATGCTTTAAGAAATCATTTTTTACATTGAAGTCATTTATCTCATGAACAATGAGATTGAATAATTTGATTGTCATTGTTAGGTCAATCTGCTTATACTATTTCTCAATTTGCTAAAATTTCAAAAACATCAGCATGATTTAATCGTCAAAAATTTATGAAATCATCACAATTAGCAAAAACACAAAAACCATTCACAAAATTAAAAGGTAGAATTGAAATTGATGAAACCTTTATCAAAGAAATTCATAAATGAAATTTAAAAAATCCAGATGATCCAAGAAAAAAATGAATTGAAGAAAATGCTAAAGATTTAAACTGTTGTATTGAAATGGCAATTGATGAAAATAAAAATATTTATGCTCAAACAACAAATACTAAAAGATTAACAAAAAAATGAGTACAAGAAAATTTAACATCTAAGCTTATCGAAGAAAAATCAATTATAGTTTGTGATATGCAAATACTATATGATACAGTAGCTAAACAAACAAAATGTACTCTCAAGAAATTTAAATCAAAAGAAAATAAAGAATTAAATTATAAAAATTTAAGTAATATCAGTAAAATACAATCAAGTTTAAAAGAATTTATTACTCATTATCATGGCATTGGATTTACCAATATTCAAAATTACCTCAATTTATGAAAATTTAAATACCAACATTATAAAATATCACCTTATGCAAAATCTGAAGCATTATATTTCAGTTTGTAAAAAAAATAAATCCCAAAATTAAATAAAATAAAATTTTAGGCCAGGTTGATGATTTTTTTTATTTCATCAAGAGTTTTTTTGAAAATTAAAATAATTTTCTTTACAATAATCACAATGTCATTTTTTGTTTTTGAAAATTTCTTTAAATTTTTTAAACATTATATTTTTTCTCTCTTTCTTATTATTTTTTTTGTAAGTATATTTTATTCTTGTTCAAGTTCTGTTCATGAGCCAGTAGTGTTAGTTACTACTTTTCATCCTGTATTACTATTTTCGAATTTAGTTTTTAATTGATTAAAATTCTCAATAATTTTTTCAGATAAAGTATATAAATCTTCGTTTGAAATATAACCTTTTCAACCACTTGCATCTCATTCGGGAAATCTAGAAATAATATTAAAAATTTCAGTTATATTTTTATTAGTATTTAAAATTTTTTTGTCATTCATATCGACTTAATGCAATTTTTAAAGTATCATGTCATAAAAATTTATAATATTTTTCTATTATATTTTTATCGTGAGTATTTGGTGAAAATTGTGGTGCTAGAAAAAATAATTCCTTAGGTGCTTCATGATAAGTTACTATAATTCCAGAGGTATTATATCCACGTACATTAATTAAAGATGAAAAATTATTTATTAATTTTTCAGTTAATTCATATATGCTAATCTTTTCTCATCCATTATCTTGATAAGTAAAAGATGAAGTATCATAGTATATTTTTTCTCTTAATTTTTCAAGGTCATTTAAAGAAAAAAGCTTAAATCCAGTATCTAAAGTACTGTTATTAATGTATATATACGATATAGCAAGTTCATATTGATTTTCATAGTTAGTAATAATTTTATTTTCACCATCATATTTTATTGGTTCATTATTTAAAATATTTGTAGTTTTAATTTGGGTGCTTAAAATAGAATTTAAGTTTCCTGTGGTTGTTGCAAATGTTAAAAGACTTACTGCTGTTAATAATCATTCCCCTTTTTTAGTTTTTTTTACTTTAGACTTGGTGCAAAACTAAGGTAATTCAAAATTATATATTCCTGCTATTAAATTAAATCTTAATGCAAATCTTCGTATTTTATTGCGATATTTTAAACTTAAAATTTTAAAACGTTTTAGTTTAGCAAATACGTGTTCAATTTTAATTCTAATTTTACTTAAAGTTTTATTGTATTCTTTTTGAATTGGTGTTAATTGATTGTATTTACTTTTTTTAAATGGCAAAAATGTATTTTTATGAATATTTTGTATACCTTGATAACCTGAATCAACAAAAACTTGTTTTTCTGGATGAATAAAAGTTTTAGATTTTAGAAGCAATTTAAAATCATGAATGCTTCCAAAACAAAAATCAGTTGAAATAATTTTTCCATTGGAAATATCAATAATTATTTGGGATTTGAGAGAATGATGTTTATTTTTACCTGAAAAAAGTAATTTTATTTTTTTTAATTCTTTCAATTGGAGTTTCAGTAGCATCAATAGCTAACAAATTATTATTAGTACCTTTATTTTTTGTTAAATCTTTTTTTCCAGGTAAATTAAAAATTCCGCTTTTTATTAAAATATTTTCAATTCAAAAAATATTACGAATGCAACTAGTATGACTAATATTATATCTTTTTGCAATAACTCTATAACTACTATAGTCTTTTCAATATTCTAAAGTCATTAATAAACGCTCTTCAATTACAATTTTATTTTTTCTACCACCATAATATTTTTGTTTAGACTCAGCAATTTTTAAAATTTCAAGCATTTTATAAAATGTTTGTGGCTTTATGCCGACTAAACTATAAAATTCTTGATCATCTTTATATTTTTTCAACATAATAACTATCACCTTTAATATTAATAATAATCGTTAAATTGTTAAAATTAAAGGTTTTGCACCAAGTCTTTTATATAAAAATTATTTTAATTATCTGTTTAAAATTTTACTATATTCTAAGTAAAATAAAATATAAACGATAATAAGTCAATTTTAAACATTGGATTTATTTGATAACTAAACTTTAAATTTTTTAAGAAATTTATTATAATTTTTTATACTTCTTTAATTGTAAAATTAAAAAGGACACCTATATAAAAATTAAATTGTGTTAGTTCTATAATTAAGAAAAGAAAGGAATTAGCGCAATGTATAAGTATCTGAGTATTGAATCAATAATAGCAATAAAAGAATATAAAAATTATGGATTTTCGATTCGTAAAATAGCAAAAATTGTTGATTATAGTAAATCAACTGTACATAGAGTTTGTAGATTATTAAATAAAAACTTATTGCCATTAGAAATATTGAATCAATTTCAAAAAAATAAACAAAATGCAGGCAGAAAATTAATAATTTTAACTTTAACAGAAATTAATAGTATTAATCATTTGTTAATTACTAAAAAGTATGCTCTTGATATAATTGCTAACTTTTTAAAGGAAAATAAAATAAAAAGTATTTCAACAAAAACTTTATATAACATGTTTAAAACAAATCGAATGGGTTTTGATGAAAATAACTTATTGAGAAAAGGCAAAAATAAATCTCACAAACAAAAAGAAACTGGGGGCAAAATTAATAATTGTAAGTCTATTCATGAAAGAAATTTAATCATTCCTAATATTAAAAATATACAAGAATTTGGTCATTTAGAAGGTGATACTATCATTGGCAAAGATCATAAAAGTTCTATTATTACTTTGGCTGATATATGATCAAAAACCACAATTCCTTTAGTAACTAAAAATCATAAATCAGAAAATATTACGAAAAGTATAATAAAATTTATTTCAAAGTTACAAAAAGGAACAGTTAAAACCATTACTTTTGATCGTGGTAAAGAATTTAGTAAATGAAGATTAATCGAAAAAATTTGTAATGTCAAAATTTATTTTGCAGATCCTGGTAAACCTTGCCAAAGGGGTTTAAATGAAAATAATAATGGTATTTTAAGAAGATATTTACCAAAATCTACAGATCTATCTTCATATAAACAAAAAGATTTAAATTTTATAGCATTTCAAATTAATTCTACACCCAGAAAATCGCTCTCTTATAAAAGACCAATAGATTTAATACAATTATTTTAAAAAACTGTCCCATTTATATTTACAACTCAGGTTATTATTATTTTATTTAAAATAATATGGTATTGTATATAGAATGTTTTAAAGGAATATAAAGTTATGTTTAAATTAAAAGCGCCTTATAAACCAACAGGTGATCAACCTGAAGCAATTAGAAAATTAGTAGTAGCTATTAAAAATAATATTAAATACCAAGTATTATTAGGAGCCACTGGTACGGGTAAAACTTTTACAATGGCCAATGTTATTGTGCAAGTGCAAAAACCAACTTTAATTTTAGTACATAATAAAACATTAGCTATGCAATTATATGGAGAATTGAAAACTTTTTTTCCTGAAAATCGCGTTGAATATTTTGTCTCATATTTTGATTTTTATCAACCCGAGGCATATTTACCAAAAACCGATACTTATATTGATAAAAATTCTAAACAAAATCAAGAAATTGAAATGTTAAGATTAAGTGCTTTAAATGGTTTATCTATTAGTAAAGATGTTATTGTTGTAGCATCAGTAGCAGCAATTTATGGTGAACAAGAACCAACAGCATATAAAGATAACTTTTTTGAATTGAGAAAAGGACAAAAAATTAATAGAAAAGATTTATTATTAAGACTAATTAAAAATGGATATGTACGTAATGATATTACATTAGAACCGGGTAGTTTTAGTGCAAAAGGTGATTTAATAAAGTTAGCTCCATCTTGAAATGATCAATTTTATTTAAGAATTAGTTTATTTGGTGATGAAATTGAAGAAATAGCACGTATTGATACATTAGGCGCTAATGTTTTAGAACGTTTTCCCTTTATTACAATTTTTCCTGCGCAAAATTATATTACTAGTAAAAATCGTGTTGATCAGGCAGTTATTAAAATTACTGAAGAGTTAAAAATAACATTAGCACAACTAAGAAAAAATAATATGTTAGTAGAAGCGCAAAGATTAGAACAAAGAACAGAACACGATCTAGAGTCCTTAAAAGAATTTGGTATTTGTGGTGGTATTGAAAACTATTCTCGTCATTTAGAAAATAGAGAAGTGGGTTCAGCACCATATACTTTAATTGATTTTTTTCCAGATGATTTTTTAACAATTATTGATGAATCTCATATGACATTACCGCAAATTAGAGGAATGTATAATACTGATCGTAGCAGAAAAGAAACATTAGTAAAATATGGCTTTCGTTTACCTAGTGCTTTGGATAATCGTCCTTTAAATTTTAATGAATTTTCTAATAAGTTAAAGCAAGTTATTTATACTTCAGCAACTCCTGCTGATTATGAATTATCTTTAATTAAAAATGAAGTTGAACCCTTTAATGTACCAGTTCAACAAATTATTCGTCCCACGGGTTTATTAGATCCAACAATTGAAATTAAACCAACTAAAAATCAAATGGAAGATATTATTAATCAAATCAAATTACGAACAAAAAATAATGAAAGAGTATTTATTACTACTTTAACAATTAGAATGGCAGAAGAATTATCAAATTTTTTACAAGAACAAAAAATTAAAGTCGCTTATATTCATAATGAATTAAAAACATTAGAACGTACTAAAGTTTTGTTAGATTTAAGAAAAGGTGTTTTTGATGTTATTGTTGGTATTAATTTATTACGCGAAGGATTAGACGTACCAGAAGTGTCATTAATCTGTATTTTGGATGCCGATAAATCTGGTTTTTTACGTAATACTAAATCATTAATCCAAACTATTGGTCGTGCAGCACGAAATGTTAATGGTCATGTTATACTATATGGAGATATTAAGACAGAGGCAATAACACAAGCAATTGAAGAAACGCAAAGAAGAAGAGAAATTCAACTTGCTTATAATAAAAAACATAATATAGTACCAGTGACTGTTAAAAAACCGTTGAGTGAAATCGTAAGTACTAGAGAATTAGATGTTGATTTAAAAATTTTAAATTCAATTAAAGGTAAAACAAAAATAGCTGCTAAAACAAAGATAATTGCTGATTTAAGAGTTGAAATGTTACAAGCAGCTAAAGATTTAAATTTTGAAAAGGCAGCTTCACTTCGTGATTTAATTTTGAATATTGAAAGTGAAAAATAAAGGAGTAAAATAAGTTGATCGATAAAATACAAAAAGGTATTTTGATAAGTCCAAATACTAAAATTAATCCTCATATACCAACAATATTTTTAATAAAAAATTATATTACTAAACCTAAAATTTTTATTGGTGATTATACTTATTATCATGATTTTAATGGTGAGCAAGCAGCTATTGATTTTGAAAATAAAAATATAATTTATCATTTTCCAAATATGATAGATGATGAATTAATTATTGGTAAATTTTGTTCAATTGCACAAGGTGTTTTATTTCCTGAGTTGTAAATATAAATGGGACAGTTTTTTAAAATAATTGTATTAAATCTATTGGTCTTTTATAAGAGAGCGATTTTCTTTTAATTTTCAAAAAAACTCTTGATGAAATAAAAAAAATCATCAACCTGGCCTAAAATTTGATTTTATTTAATTTTGGGATTTATTTTTTTTACAAACTGAAATATAATGCTTCAGATTTTGCATAAGGTGATATTTTATAATGTTGGTATTTAAATTTTCATAAATTGAGGTAATTTTGAATATTGATAAATCCAATGCCATGATAATGAGTAATAAATTCTTTTAAACTTGATTGTATTTTACTGATATTACTTAAATTTTTATAATTTAATTCTTTATTTTCTTTTGATTTAAATTTCTTGAGAGTACATTTTGTTTGTTTAGCTACTGTATCATATAGTATTTGCATATCACAAACTATAATTGATTTTTCTTCGATAAGCTTAGATGTTAAATTTTCTTGTACTCATTTTTTTGTTAATCTTTTAGTATTTGTTGTTTGAGCATAAATATTTTTATTTTCATCAATTGCCATTTCAATACAACAGTTTAAATCTTTAGCATTTTCTTCAATTCATTTTTTTCTTGGATCATCTGGATTTTTGAAATTTCCTTTATGAATTTCTTTGATAAAAGTTTCATCAATTTCAATTCTACCTTTTAATTTTGTGAATGGTTTTTGTGTTTTGGCTAATTGTGATGATTTCATAAATTTTTGACGATTAAATCATGCTGATGTTTTTGAAATTTTAGCAAATTGAGAAATAGTATAAGCAGATTGACCTAACAATGACAATCAAATTATTCAATCTCATTGTTCATGAGATAAATGACTTCAATGTAAAAAATGATTTCTTAAAGCATCAAAGCTACTTTTACAATCTTTGCATAAATATTTTTGCTTATTATTCTTAAAACCATTTTTTACACATCAATAAGATTTACAATTTGGACATTGAATTCCTTTTTCTTTAAATTTTTTATCAATTGCATCTAATTTTTCTTTTTTCTCAATTTGTTTAATTCTATTTTTAAAATGTCTAATAATTTTTATAAATTCTTCATCTTTTTTGTTTTTTAAAACATCAATTAATTCATTATTAGTCACAAAAAATCACCCCTGATATAAAAATATTACTTTTAATTTAAAATTAAAAGTAATATCAAGATTTTTTGTGAAAATTAAAACGATTTTCTGGGTGTAGAATTAATTTGAAATGCTATAAAATTTAAATCTTTTTGTTTATATGAAGATAGATCTTTTAATTTTCAAAAAAACTCTTGATGAAATAAAAAAAATCATCAACCTGGCCTAAAATTTGATTT
Organism: Spiroplasma endosymbiont of Zeiraphera isertana; assembly: GCF_964030805.1. GTDB lineage: Bacteria > Bacillota_I > Bacilli_A > Mycoplasmatales > VBWQ01 > Spiroplasma_E. The sequence continues at coordinate 2,288,410 of NZ_OZ034965.1, read as the reverse complement.
TATTTAATTTTGGGATTTATTTTTTTTACAAACTGAAATATAATGCTTCAGATTTTGCATAAGGTGATATTTCATAATGTTGGTATTTAAATTTTCATAAATTGAGGTAATTTTGAATATTGGTAAATCCAATGCCATGATAATGAGTAATAAATTCTTTTAAACTTGATTGTATTTTACTGATATTACTTAAATTTTTATAATAGACTTGGTGCAAAACCTTTAATTTTAACAATTTAACGATTATTATTAAGGAAATTATCCCCGCATGTACTAGTGTGGAGGAAAAAATGAATTGAAATGAATTCAATAGCATATTTCAAACTGAAAACGATTGTTTGAAATATATAGCGAAGTTGAAAATAATGAAATGCATCAGGTGTGCTTCTTCTAGTTTGAATACTTCTGATTTGAGAAGAATACGATGTTTGAACTGTAACCAAACATTTAGTATTCTTTATGGAACCATTTTTTATAAGTCACAGACCCAAATGACATCTTGGTTTTATCTCATCTTTAGATGAATAAACACAAAGCATGGCATACCAGCAACCGATGTTGCAAGGGAATTGGGTGTGACCTATAAAACAGCTTGAAGAATGTGTCATGAAATCAGTACTAGAATTGGAAATCAAGATGCAGGTTTCATTGTTGATGGCACAGCACAGATGGATGAAATGTATCTTTCACATTTAGGTTTTAAAAAACAAGGAAGATCCTTGTTGAATAAAACTTTGATTGTTGGAGTTTATGAGAAAACCAGCAACAAACTAATTGTGAAGGTGCTGAAAAATGCAGATGAAAAAAACCTTTTAAGATTTGCATTGAAACACATTTTTACTGAGTGCTGTCTATTTACGGATTCTTGGAAGGGATATGTAAGTTTCAAAAACTTCTATCCCAAACATGAAATCGTAAATCATGAAGTTGGGTATGTGTCACCAACAGGTGTAAACACAAACCAGATTGAATCAGCATGAAAGCACATCCGACGAACTTTCCGAACACACATAAGAGTTTCAAAGCACAATATTCATTTATATGCAAAAGAATCAGCATATAAATTCAATAACATACCTAGTTTTGAAACTGTAATTTTGTGTTTGATTTAAATACATGCGGGGATAATTTCCTAGGTAGGCTTTTATCTCCATTTATGTGATAAAATTTAAAAATAGTACATAAAGGGATAAAAGCCATTATTAATATTAAAGGTGATAGTTATTATGTTGAAAAAATATAAAGATGATCAAGAATTTTATAGTTTAGTCGGCATAAAGCCACAAACATTTTATAAAATGCTTGAAATTTTAAAAATTGCTGAGTCTAAACAAAAATATTATGGTGGTAGAAAAAATAAAATTGTAATTGAAGAGCGTTTATTAATGACTTTAGAATATTGAAAAGACTATAGTGGTTATAGAGTTATTGCAAAAAGATATAATATTAGTCATACTAGTTGCATTCGTAATATTTTTTGAATTGAAAATATTTTAATAAAAAGCGGAATTTTTAATTTACCTGGAAAAAAAGATTTAACAAAAAACAAAGGTACTGATAATAATTTGTTAGCTATTGATGCTACTGAAACTCCAATTGAAATAATTAAAAAAAACTAAAATTACTTTTTTCAGGTAAAAAGAAACATCATTCTCTCAAATCCCAAATAATTATTGATATTTCCAATGGAAAAATTATTTCAACTGCTTTTTGTTTTGGAAGCATTCATGATTTTAAATTGCTTCTAAAATCTAAAACTTTTATTCATCCAGAAAAACAAGTTTTTGTTGATTCGGGTTATCAAGGTATACAAAATATTCATAAAAATACATTTTTGCCATTTAAAAAAGTAAATACAATCAATTAACACCAATTCAAAAAGAATACAATAAAACTTTAAGTAAAATTAGAATTAAAATTGAACACGTATTTGCTAAACTAAAACGTTTTAAAATTTTAAGTTTAAAATATCGCAATAAAATACGAAGATTTGCATTAAGATTTAATTTAATAGCAGGAATATATAATTTTGAATTACCTTAGTTTTGCACCAAGTCTATTATAAAATATCACCTTATGCAAAATCTGAAGCATTATATTTCAGTTTGTAAAAAAAATAAATCCCAAAATTAAATAAAATCAAATTTTAGGCCAGGTTGATGATTTTTTTTTATTTCATCAAGAGTTTTTTTGAAAATTAAAACAAATTTCTTTTAATTTTTCATAATCTTTTTCAGTAAATCTTAAATGAACAATAATTTGTTTTATCATTAAATCTTCTGGTTTCTTTTTAGGTGCTGCTACCATATTTATTCACTACTTTCTTCTCTCATAAATAATTCTTTAATTCTTTCACCATATTTACCATTTTCAATATCTTGAAAAAATATTTGTAAATCATTTTTGATATCTTGAAAACCTTTATTTTGCATATTATTACACTCCTTTAAAATTTTCTAACGGACTTCTCCCCACATGTACTTGTGGAGGAAACAATGAAATTGAATGAGTTCAACAATATATTTCAAACAGAAAAAGATTGTTTGAAATATATAGCAAGTTTGAAGGAAAACAAATGTATGAGGTGTTCTTGAACAAATTTGAATACTTCTGATTTAAGAAGAATAAGATGTTTGAAATGTCATCAAACATTTAGTATTCTTCATGACACCATTTTTTACAAGTCACAAACACCTTTGACATCTTGGTTTTATCTCATCTTTAGATGAATAAACACCAAACATGGAATTCCATCAACTGATGTTGCAAAAGAATTGGGAGTAACTTTGAAAACTGCTTGAAGAATGGGTCATAAAATCCGAAGCGCAATTGCAAAACAAGAACCTCAATTCATTGTTGAGGGCATAGTGCAAATGGATGAAATGTATCTTTCACATATGGGTTTTAAAAAACAAGGAAGATCCTTAAAAAATAAAACTTTGATTGTTGGGATTTATGAAAAAACAACCAATAATTTAATTGTGAAAGTGTTGAAAAATGCAAATCAAAAAAATCTTTTGCAATTTGCAAGAAACCACATTTCTTCAAAGTGTGATGTACATACTGATTCTTGAAAAGGATATCGCCATTTTAAATCAGTTTTCACTAAGCATGAAACAGTTAACCATCAAGATGGCTATGTTTCAAAAACTGGTGTAAACATAAACCAGATTGAATCGGCATGAAAGCACATCAGACGAACATTTAAAACACATATCAAAGTTGAAAAACATCATGTTCATTTATACGCAAAAGAATCGGCATATAAATTCAACAATATACCTAGTTTTGAAACTGTAATGTTATGTTTGATTTAAAAATGTGGGGAGAAGTCCGTAGATAGGCTTTTCTCAGCATTTATGTGATAAAATTTAAAAATAGTACATACAGGGAGAAAAGCCTTTTCTAATTGTAATTCATTAGACTTGGTGCAAAACCAAGGTAATTCAAAATTATATATTCCTGCTATTAAATTAAATCTTAATGCAAATCTTCGTATTTTATTGCGATATTTTAAACTTAAAATTTTAAAACGTTTTAGTTTAGCAAATACGTGTTCAATTTTAATTCTAATTTTACTTAAAGTTTTATTGTATTCTTTTTGAATTGGTGTTAATTGATTGTATTTACTTTTTTTAAATGGCAAAAATGTATTTTTCTGAATATTTTGTATACCTTGATAACCTGAATCAACAAAAACTTGTTTTTCTGGATGAATAAAAGTTTTAGATTTTAGAAGCAATTTAAAATCATGAATGCTTCCAAAACAAAAAGCAGTTGAAATAATTTTTCCATTGGAAATATCAATAATTATTTGGGATTTGAGAGAATGATGTTTCTTTTTACCTGAAAAAAGTAATTTTAGTTTTTTTTAATTCTTTCAATTGGAGTTTCAGTAGCATCAATAGCTAACAAATTATTATTAGTACCTTTATTTTTTGTTAAATCTTTTTTTCCAGGTAAATTAAAAATTCCGCTTTTTATTAAAATATTTTCAATTCAAAAAATATTACGAATGCAACTAGTATGACTAATATTATATCTTTTTGCAATAACTCTATAACTACTATAGTCTTTTCAATATTCTAAAGTCATTAATAAACGCTCTTCAATTACAATTTTATTTTTTCTACCACCATAATATTTTTGTTTAGACTCAGCAATTTTTAAAATTTCAAGCATTTTATAAAATGTTTGTGGCTTTATGCCGACTAAACTATAAAATTCTTGATCATCTTTATATTTTTTCAACATAATAACTATCACCTTTAATATTAATAATAATCGTTAAATTGTTAAAATTAAAGGTTTTGCACCAAGTCTAATTTAATTCTTTATTTTCTTTTGATTTAAATTTCTTGAGAGTACATTTTGTTTGTTTAGCTACTGTATCATATAGTATTTGCATATCACAAACTATAATTGATTTTTCTTCGATAAGCTTAGATGTTAAATTTTCTTGTACTCATTTTTTTTTAATCTTTTAGTATTTGTTGTTTGAGCATAAATATTTTTATTTTCATCAATTGCCATTTCAATACAACAGTTTAAATCTTTAGCATTTTCTTCAATTCATTTTTTTCTTGGATCATCTGGATTTTTGAAATTTCCTTTATGAATTTCTTTGATAAAAGTTTCATCAATTTCAATTCTACCTTTTAATTTTGTGAATGGTTTTTGTGTTTTTGCTAATTGTGATGATTTCATAAATTTTTGACGATTAAATCATGCTGATGTTTTTGAAATTTTAGCAAATTGAGAAATAGTATAAGCAGATTGACCTAACAATGACAATCAAATTATTCAATCTCATTGTTCATGAGATAAATGACTTCAATGTAAAAAATGATTTCTTAAAGCATCAAAGCTACTTTTACAATCTTTGCATAAATATTTTTGCTTATTATTCTTAAAACCATTTTTTACACATCAATAAGATTTACAATTTGGACATTGAATTCCTTTTTCTTTAAATTTTTTATCAATTGCATCTAATTTTTCTTTTTTCTCAATTTGTTTAATTCTATTTTTAAAATGTCTAATAATTTTTATAAATTCTTAATTTTTTTTGTTTTTTAAAACATCAATTAATTCATTATTAGTCACAAAAAATCACCCCTGATATAAAAATATTACTTTTAATTTTAAATTAAAAGTAATATCAAGATTTTTTGTGAAAATTAAAACATCAATAAGATTTACAATTTGGACATTGAATTCCTTTTTCTTTAAATTTTTTATCAATTGCATCTAATTTTTCTTTTTTCTCAATTTGTTTAATTATATTTTTAAAATGTCTAATAATTTTTATAAATTCTTCATCTTTTTTGTTTTTTAAAACATCAATTAATTCATTATTAGTCACAAAAAATCACCCCTGATATAAAAATATTACTTTTAATTTTAAATTAAAAGTAATATCAAGATTTTTTGTGAAAATTAAAAAAAGTTTTATTATTACTTTGGCTGATATATGATCAAAAACCACAATTCCTTTAGTAACTAAAAATCATAAATCAGAAAATATTACGAAAAGTATAATAAAATTTATTTCAAAGTTACAAAAAGGAACAGTTAAAACCATTACTTTTGATCGTGGTAAAGAATTTAGTAAATGAAGATTAATCGAAAAAATTTGTAATGTCAAAATTTATTTTGCAGATCCTGGTAAACCTTGCCAAAGGGGTTTAAATGAAAATAATAATGGTATTTTAAGAAGATATTTACCAAAATCTACAGATCTATCTTTTAATTTTCACAAAAAATCTTGATATTACTTTTAATTTAAAATTAAAAGTAATATTTTTATATCGGGGGTGATTTTTTGTGACTAATAATGAATTAATTGATGTTTTAAAAAACAAAAAAGATGAAGAATTTATAAAAATTATTAGACATTTTAAAAATAGAATTAAACAAATTGAGAAAAAAGAAAAATTAGATGCAATTGATAAAAAATTTAAAGAAAAAGGAATTCAATGTCCAAATTGTAAATCTTATTGATGTGTAAAAAATGGTTTTAAGAATAATAAGCAAAAATATTTATGCAAAGATTGTAAAAGTAGCTTTGATGCTTTAAGAAATCATTTTTTACATTGAAGTCATTTATCTCATGAACAATGAGATTGAATAATTTGATTGTCATTGTTAGGTCAATCTGCTTATACTATTTCTCAATTTGCTAAAATTTCAAAAACATCAGCATGATTTAATCGTCAAAAATTTATGAAATCATCACAATTAGCAAAAACACAAAAACCATTCACAAAATTAAAAGGTAGAATTGAAATTGATGAAACTTTTATCAAAGAAATTCATAAAGGAAATTTCAAAAATCCAGATGATCCAAGAAAAAAATGAATTGAAGAAAATGCTAAAGATTTAAACTGTTGTATTGAAATGGCAATTGATGAAAATAAAAATATTTATGCTCAAACAACAAATACTAAAAGATTAACAAAAAAATGAGTACAAGAAAATTTAACATCTAAGCTTATCGAAGAAAAATCAATTATAGTTTGTGATATGCAAATACTATATGATACAGTAGCTAAACAAACAAAATGTACTCTCAAGAAATTTAAATCAAAAGAAAATAAAGAATTAAATTATAAAAATTTAAGTAATATCAGTAAAATACAATCAAGTTTAAAAGAATTTATTACTCATTATCGTGGCATTGGATTTACCAATATTCAAAATTACCTCAATTTATGAAAATTTAAATACCAACATTATAAAATATCACCTTATGCAAAATCTGAAGCATTATATTTCAGTTTGTAAAAAAAATAAATCCCAAAATTAAATAAAATCAAATTTTAGGCCGGGTTGATGATTTTTTTTATTTCATCAAGGGTTTTTTTGAAAATTAAAAGATCTATCTTCATATAAACAAAAAGATTTAAATTTTATAGCATTTCAAATTAATTCTACACCCAGAAAATCGCTCTCTTATAAAAGACCAATAGATTTAATACAATTATTTTAAAAAACTGTCCCATTTATATTTACAACTCAGGTAAAATGAGCAATTGCTGTATTTCATTTTTGAATATATATTGTTCATTTTTTTGTAATTTAAGTTTTTATATACTTTTTTTGCACTAAATAATTTTAAAATTTTAAATATTGATTTAGATAATATTTTAAACTAATTATAATTGATATTCTTTAGTATTAATTAGCAATAATGCTATTAAAGTTAACTATATATAGTATATAATTAATTAGAAAGAGCATATAAGCGGAGGAATAAATGACAGATAATCAAAAATATATTACTGTTAAAGGTGCACGTGAACATAATTTAAAAAATGTTAATATTAAAATTCCAAAGTATAAGTTAGTAGTTATTACTGGTGTCTCAGGAAGTGGTAAATCATCATTAGCTTTTAATACAATTTATGCAGAAGGAAGGCGAAGATATGTTGAATCACTTTCAGCTTATGCTCGTCAATTTTTAGGAAACAGTGAAAAACCCGATGTTGATGCTATTGATGGTTTAGCACCAGCAATTTCTATTGATCAAAAAACTACAAGTAATAATCCTCGCAGTACTGTTGGTACTGTTACTGAAATTTATGATTATTTGCGTTTACTTTATGCACGGATTGGAACTCCTTATTGTAATAAGGGTCATGGTCCAATTAGCACGCAAACTTTAAAAGAAATGGTTAATAAAATTAAAACGTTAGAAGATAATACTAATATTGAAATTTTAGCACCAGTTATTAATGCTAAAAAAGGTAGTCATCAAGATTTATTAGCAAAATTAAAACAAGAAAATTTTTTGCGAGTTAAAATTAATAATAAAATATATAGTTTAGATGAACCAATTGAATTGAATAAATCATTACGTCATGATATTGATATTGTTATTGATCGTATTAAATTTACCAATGATGATAATACTATTTCACGAATTCATGATGCTTTAGAAGTTGCTTTAAATCATAGTAATGGTTTAGCAAAGGTTATTTTATCGCAAACAAATGAAACGTGATTATTTTCTCAAAAGTATGCTTGTAAAATTTGTGGATTTTCAATTCCCAGTTTAGAACCGCGTTTATTTTCTTTTAATGCACCCAGTGGAGCGTGTTTTGATTGTAAAGGTTTGGGAGTAAAATTAGAAGTGGACGAAGAATTATTAAGGCCAGATTTAAAATTATCAATTAATGATGGTGGCATTGAGTATTATAAAAACTTAGTTGGTACTAGTAATTTAGAATGACAAAAATTAAAAGTTCTTTGTTATCATTATTTAATTGATTTGAATCAGCCATTAAAAAATTTAACAAAAGCACAACTTAATTATATTATGCGTGGTAGTGATGAAGCCATTACTTTCAGTATTACTTCGGCAAATGGTCGTAAATATCCTAATCATGATTATATTGAAGGTATTGCCACTTTAATTGAAAGACGTTTTTTAGAAACAACTAGTGATTTTGCCCGTGATTATTATCGTAAATTTATGAGTGAACGTACTTGTTTAACTTGTCAAGGAACAAGATTAAATGAATTTGCACTAGCAGTTAAAATTAAAGATGAAAATAATAAAGAAATGAATATTAGTCACTATACTAATTTAGACATCGAAGAAAGTTTAACATTTATGTTAAATATTAAATTATTACCTTATCAACAAGAAATTGCTAAATTAATATTAGTAGAAATCATTAATCGTTTAAGTTTTTTAACTAATGTTGGTTTAGGATATTTAAACTTATCACGAATGGCACAAACTTTATCTGGTGGTGAATCACAACGAATTCGATTAGCAACTCAAATTGGTTCACAATTAACGGGAGTATTGTATGTTCTTGATGAACCTTCAATTGGTTTACATCAACGTGATAATGTTAAGTTAATTGAAACTTTAAAACAAATGCGAGATCTTGATAATACATTATTAGTAGTAGAACACGATGAAGATACAATGTGAGCAGCAGATTGATTAATTGATATTGGTCCAAAAGCTGGAATTTATGGTGGTGAAGTAATTGCTGAAGGTACACCACAGCAAGTTGCTAATAATCCTAATTCAATTACTGGACAATATTTAAATGGTGAAAAATTTATTGCATTACCCAAATCAAAAAGAAGTGGTAATGGCAAAGTTATTGAAATTCAAGAAGCACAAGCTAATAATTTACGTAAAATAAATGTTAAATTACCTTTAGGTAAATTTATTTGTGTTACTGGTGTTTCAGGAAGTGGTAAATCAACGCTTGTTAATGATATTTTATATACCAGTATTCAAAAGTATTTAGGTTTAAAGGGACAACGACCAGGAAAACATAAAGCAATAAAAGGGATTGAATTTATTGATAAAATTGTTGCTATTTCGCAAGAACCGATTGGCAGAACACCAAGGAGTAATCCTGCTACTTATACTTCAGTTTTTGATGATATTCGTGATTTATTTACACAAACACCAGAAGCAAAAATTAGAGGATATGCTAAAGGTAGATTTTCATTTAATGTACCGGGAGGAAGATGTGAACGTTGTTCTGGTGATGGTGTTATTAAAATTGCGATGCATTTTTTACCTGATGTTTATGTAACTTGCGAAATTTGTGAAGGAAAACGTTATAATAGTGAAACATTACAAGTTAAATATAAAGGTAAAAATATTTATGATGTACTAGAACTGCCTGTTGATTTAGCATTAACTTTTTTTGCTAATCATCCAAAAATCCATAAAAAATTAGCGATGATACAAGAAGTGGGATTAGGATATGTAAAATTAGGACAACCCGCTACTGAATTATCTGGTGGTGAAGCACAAAGAGTGAAACTAGCTAAAGAATTACAAAAACGTGCTACTGGCAAAACTATGTATATTTTAGATGAACCCACTACTGGTTTACACGTTGATGATATTAAAAGGTTAATTGAAGTTTTAAATAAAATCGTTAATCATGGTGATACTGTTGTTGTAATTGAACATAACTTAGAAGTTATTAAAGTTGCTGATTACATTATTGATCTAGGACCTGAGGGTGGTAAATTTGGTGGTGAAATCATTGCTACAGGAACACCAGAACAAGTAATAACAAATCCCAAGTCTTATACTGGACAATATTTAAAAGCAGTTATTAATCGCGATTTGAATAGAAAATAATTAAAATATTTTCTGTAGTATTCTTGAATTTTAACAAAAGAAGTGGAGAAATAAAATGTCTTTAGAAGTAGTACCAAATTTAAAAGAAATACTTATAAATTCAACTATACAAAATGTTAAAAGTAATATAATAAAGTTAAAAGAAGTTTTTAGTACTTCTTCTAATATACAATACTTAGAATATTGATTTATTTTTTTTGAAAAATATTTTTTTTAAAAAAATTTAAAAATAATGGAAAAACAGTATCAATGAATGCAAAAATTTTTAGTGAAAGTAAAAGACGAAGTAATTAATGATGAAAGAAAAGAACTTGAATTTCTTTCTTTTAAGTTTGAAAAAGAAAATTTTTTCCCATGAGATAAAGAACTAGAGTTTGAATTACTTGAATTTACTTTAATATGAGAGGAACAAAAACAGAAGGAAAAGGATAAACTCATTGATAAAATTACAGCATTAAAAATAGAATTAAATTGTAAATTAAGTAGTAAAAAATGAGAATTAAAAGAAAAATTATATAAAATTAATAATCAACAAGAAATTATTTTAAATTTTCATAATAATAGTCTTAAAAAATTAGAAGTTTTTCAAAAACAGAAAACAAGTAAGATTTTTAAATTTAAAAGTAAATTAGTTAAGTTTTTAACTTTTGGTTATTATAATTTTGAAATAAGATTAGTTAATAGAATAGAATAGACTTGGTGCAAAACTAAGGTAATTCAAAATTATATATTCCTGCTATTAAATTAAATCTTAATGCAAATCTTCGTATTTTATTGCGATATTTTAAACTTAAAATTTTAAAACGTTTTAGTTTAGCAAATACGTGTTCAATTTTAATTCTAATTTTACTTAAAGTTTTATTGTATTCTTTTTGAATTGGTGTTAATTGATTGTATTTACTTTTTTTAAATGGCAAAAATGTATTTTTATGAATATTTTGTATACCTTGATAACCTGAATCAACAAAAACTTGTTTTTCTGGATGAATAAAAGTTTTAGATTTTAGAAGCAATTTAAAATCATGAATGCTTCCAAAACAAAAAGCAGTTGAAATGATTTTTCCATTGGAAATATCAATAATTATTTGGGATTTGAGAGAATGATGTTTCTTTTTAACTGAAAAAAGTAATTTTATTTTTTTTTAATTCTTTCAATTGGAGTTTCAGTAGCATCAATAGCTAACAAATTATTATTAGTACCTTTATTTTTTGTTAAATCTTTTTTTCCAGGTAAATTAAAAATTCCGCTTTTTATTAAAATATTTTCAATTCAAAAAATATTACGAATGCAACTAGTATGACTAATATTATATCTTTTTGCAATAACTCTATAACTACTATAGTCTTTTCAATATTCTAAAGTCATTAATAAACGCTCTTCAATTACAATTTTATTTTTTCTACCACCATAATATTTTTGTTTAGACTCAGCAATTTTTAAAATTTCAAGCATTTTATAAAATGTTTGTGGCTTTATGCCGACTAAACTATAAAATTATTGATCATCTTTATATTTTTTCAACATAATAACTATCACCTTTAATATTAATAATAATCGTTAAATTGTTAAAATTAAAGGTTTTGCACCAAGTCTAATGTGAAAAAGTTGTTTTAAATAATCAAAAAGAGCAACTTTATAAAATTGGATTAAAAATTTGTAATATTAAAAAAAGTTTAAATAAAGTTGAAATAAAAATTAGAAAAAAAAGACAAAGACTTAATTTATTTAAAGAAAATATTGTCTCTCTTGTTAAGGAAATAAATTCAATTAATTTACAAAATATTGAAATTTCAACAAACAATAGATTAATAACACAACTATAGTTATTCTTTTTATTTGTAATCTAAAATTGGAGAAAATTATTTCCATTTATATGATAAAATCTTACTTATATATAGACATGAAAGGATTTGTCACTTTGGAAAAAAGAGGATATTTTTTAAAGTTTAATAAAAAAAATTCTTAAAATGGATTTAATAAGTTTTGGAACTGGTTTAATAGGTATTTTTTTGGGAATTCTAAGTATTTTAGCATTACAACCTTTTTGAGATAATGATAAAGCATCACTTTGAATAACTGTTGTTGCAATTTTTTTTGATATTACTAGTTTTACTTTAGCTTTTCTACCTTTTTTCTTAATGTTCCGTTTAATTAGATTAAAGAAAACTTTGATAAAACAAAATATGAAATTATATCGAAAAGATCAATTTAGTATTTCGCGGTAATGTTTAGTAATCTGTGTAACTTACAAAAATAACTATGTTTAATTAATTCTAGTAAATATAATTAAATGACTAGAAAGAGTGAGTTACAAATGGTTAAAAAACAAAACATTAATAATAATGATCCAATATCACAAGCAGTAGATTTATTACTAGAAAATACTGAAGATTTAACAACAGTTTTTAAAGAAGGAGGTTTATATAAAGAATTAACAAAAAGATTAGTGGAAAAAATGTTGAATTCTGAAATGCAAAATTATTTAGGATATGAAAAAAATCAACATAGTAATAGTGAAAATGCTCGTAAGGGCATAACTTCAAAAAAATTAATAACTCAAGAAGGTAAAATTGAAATTGATGTACCACGAGATCGTAATAGTAATTTTACTCCTGTAATAGTACCAAAAAGACAAAGAAGATTTGATGGTTTTGATCAACAAGTTCTTTCACTATATGCAAAAGGTATGACAGTATCTGACATTAGAATGCAGTTGCAAGAGTTATATCACGGTGCAGATATTAGTGAAAGTGTTATTAGTCAAATTACTGATGATGTTATTGATGATGTCAAAGCATGGCAAAATCGGCCATTAGAAAGTATTTATCCGATTGTTTATTTTGATTGTATAGTAGTTAAAGTACGACAAGATAAACGGATTATTAACAAATCAGTTTATATAGCACTAGGAGTTGATTTAGAAGGTAAAAAAGATGTTTTAGGTTTATGAATTAGTGAAAATGAAGGTTCTAAATTTTGATTATCTAATTTTACAGAAATGAAAAATCGAGGCTTAAATGATATTCTTATTGCTTGTAGTGATAATTTAACAGGCATGTCAGAAGCAATACAATCAGTTTATCCTAAAACCGAACATCAATTATGCATAGTTCATCAAATTAGAAATAGTTTAAAATATGTTTCATACAAACATCGAAAATCTCTAGTTACAGATTTAAAACCAATTTATAGTGCATGTAGTGAAAACAAGCAATGCAAGCTTTAGAATCGTTTGAAAATAAATGAAATAAACAATATCCTCAAATTACTAAATCTTGATATAAAAATTGAGATAATTTAATGGTTTTTATTAGTTATCCACCAGAAATTAAAAGAGTGATTTATACCACAAATGCTATTGAATCTGTTAATAGTCAATTACGAAAAGTTATTAGAAATAAAAAAAGTTTTTCCTAACGATATGGCAGTTTTCAAAATATTTTACTTAGCAATTGAAAATATAACAAAAAAATGAACAACGCCTATTCAAAATTGAAATACAGCAATTGCTCATTTTATGATAAAATTTGAAGACAGAATTCATCTAAACTAGTACCTTGTAAAACAAAGATACACAGATTACATAAAAGCCTCTATTTCGCTTGATTTTATTAGTTTTTGTTTAGGTATTATTGGAACAAGTTGCGAAATTATTAGTGTTATTGTGCTTTTACCTCAATTTAATGATAATAAAGTTTTTTTCATATCAAATTACTATTATTGCTGTTTTTTTAAATATTATTAGTTGTATTACTTGTTTAATGGCAACATTAATTACTATTAATATTATTAAAGATTATAAACAAAGAGGAAATTCTATTATTTAAATATAATAATTTCCACTTTTAGCATAATTATTTTTTGTACTATGACAAGCCAAATCAATTATGTTAAGATATTTTCAGTTTAAGTTTATGTTAGAATGAGAAGTTATGAATAATAATGAAAAAATAAAAGGTAACTTTTATGTTCTGGGAGATAGTTTATCAGACACAGGAGCATTAGTAAGTGGTTTTACAGCTCTTTTTAAGCATTTAAAAATACCTAAAATAGTTAAAATGTTGCCACCATTTTATAAAAATTCTTTTTCTAATGGTCCTGTGGCAGCACAAATTATTGCCGATTATTTGCATATAAATTTAACTTCTGCTTGAAGATTTGACCTTTTTTTATTTGCTGATGAGCAAATTGGTAATAATTATGCAGTTAGTGGAGCTTTAGCTAGTAGAAAAAAAGAATTAACAGTAGAAAACTTTGTTATTAATCATTTTGATATTACTCATCAAGTAGATGCTTTAATTAGTCAGCATCATATTAATAGTAATGATATAATTTTAGTAGAGTTTGTTGGTAATGATATTTTATACGCTTTTAAACAATCGTTATTAAAGGACCAAGAAGAAATTATTAATAAAGCAGTTGAGTTAATAAAAAATGCTTTAACTAAATTGATAAATAAAGGTGCTCAACATATTTTATTATGTAATGTGCCTAATATGAGTATTATCCCTTTATTTAAAAACGGACTTCTCCCCACATGTACTTGTGGAGGAAACAATGAAATTGAATGAGTTCAACAATATATTTCAAACAGAAAAAGATTGTTTGAAATATATAGCAAGTTTGAAGGAAAACAAATGTATGAGGTGTTCTTGAACAAATTTGAATACTTCTGATTTAAGAAGAATAAGATGTTTGAAATGTCATCAAACATTTAGTATTCTTCATGACACCATTTTTTACAAGTCACAAACACCTTTGACATCTTGGTTTTATCTCATCTTTAGATGAATAAACACCAAACATGGAATTCCATCAACTGATGTTGCAAAAGAATTGGGAGTAACTTTGAAAACTGCTTGAAGAATGGGTCATAAAATCCGAAGTGCAATTGCAAAACAAGAACCTCAATTCATTGTTGAGGGCATAGTGCAAATGGATGAAATGTATCTTTCACATATGGGTTTTAAAAAACAAGGAAGATCCTTAAAAAATAAAACTTTGATTGTTGGGATTTATGAAAAAACAACCAATAATTTAATTGTGAAAGTGTTGAAAAATGCAAATCAAAAAAATCTTTTGCAATTTGCAAGAAACCACATTTCTTCAAAGTGTGATGTACATACTGATTCTTGAAAAGGATATCGCCATTTTAAATCAGTTTTCACTAAGCATGAAACAGTTAACCATCAAGATGGTTATGTTTCAAAAACTGGTGTAAACATAAACCAGATTGAATCGGCATGAAAGCACATCAGACGAACATTTAAAACACATATCAAAGTTGAAAAACATCATGTTCATTTATACGCAAAAGAATCGGCATATAAATTCAACAATATACCTAGTTTTGAAACTGTAATGTTATGTTTGATTTAAAAATGTGGGGAGAAGTCCGTAGATAGGCTTTTCTCAGCATTTATGTGATAAAATTTAAAAATAGTACATAAAGGGAGAAAAGCCTTTAAAAATAAAGAAAAAGATAAGGAACGTATTTTAAATTTAACTACTAATTTTAATAAAATGTTAGATGGTGTTATTGAAGAATTAAATAAAAATAAAAAAAATATTATTAAATATGATATGTTTGCAGCAATAACAAACGCTATTAATAAGTTTAAAAACTTGAATATTAATCACAATATTATTGATGCAGCAGTTACTACTGATTTTAGTGAAATAATTAATAATGGTATTATTGTTCCTCATTTCAATGAAGGTGTTAATGAAGAAAATATTAATAATTATTTCTTTTTTGATAGCATTCATCCTAATAAATGAGCACATAATATTATCGCTCAAGAATTAATTAAATTAATAAATAATAATAAGAATTAATTAGAAATATTTATTTATAAGAGTTATAATTTTATTATAAAGGAAAAAATAAATATGAAAAAAGAATGAGTTAAATTAATTAAAGTAGACTTTATGCATGGTGTTGAAGAACCTTGATGTAATAACAAAGGTGTTGCAATATTACCATTTATAATTAAAGATGATGGTAGTCGTTATTTCATGCAAACATGTGAGAGTAATCCTTTATTTAATAAAAATAAGTTGGGTAAATATAGTTCAATTACTGGTGGAGTGGAAAATAATAATCCTTTGGAAATAGTTTATAATGAAATGAGAGAAGAAACTGGTATTTTTTTAACAAAATATACACCTATTTACTTTTTGGGTACTCATTATCCTTCAAAAATAAGCACTAAAGTATGATATTATTATGTAATTGATTTAACTGCACTTAATTTGGATATTAATGATAAATATTATGGTGTTGGTGATCGAACAATAGGAGAAAATAGTTTATATAGTCAATTTATTCCTGAAACAGAATTACGGTTTTCAAACGATTCTTTTTCTCTGACAATTTATGGTAAGTTATTCAATTCTATAAGTCACAATTGTTTTAAAAACATTAATTTTAAAACATTATTATTAAACAATTATTGCGATTCAAAAGCAGAAATATTTAATTCTGCAACTAATAATAATTTGAAGAGAAATATTTTTATTTCGGGTATAGCTAATAATTATGAAGAATTTGGTACTATAAAGAAAAGTAAAAAAAATTGTATTTGATTTATCAAATTTCTTATGTAAAGAAAATAAGAAAATAATAAATGCATTTGGAATCGGCGTTGGTGATGAAATAGTAAGTGGTGCTGTTAAGTATGCCAAAGAAAATAGTATTGTTTTGGATAAAATTCTTGATGTATGACCATTTCCTCAACAATTTAAAAAAAGTTGACCAGAATATCGTAATCAGTTAATAGATAAAGCAGACATTGTACTATTTATTTTTGGTAATAAAATGGATGAAAATAATAATATTGTTTTATCAAAAGGTGTATTAAATGAATTTGAAATTGCTATAAATAAAAATAAAATAATAATTCCTATAGCTTCAACTGGTTATGCTGCTAAAGAAATATTTATAAAAATAGAAAATGATATAGAAAATTTTAAATATTTAAAAGATGATTTACATGTTCTTAAGAATGAAAAAAATGCCGCAAAGATAGTTAAAACTATTATTCAAATTTTAGATAATATTAACTAGTAATATTTATTTATATTTTATTTCTTGGTGGTAATTGTGGAGGCGTACCACTTCCAATTGAACTTAGTTGTCCTAAATAATTAATAAAATGATAATCTCATTTTTCAGAAAATAAATCACCAGTATTTTTTTCATTTTTATTTTTATCAATAGTTTCATAAATATGATTTAAATTTTGATTGATAGATGATGAGATAATATTTTTTAATACTAATTCAAAAGGAATATAGTTGCTATTCATAAAAAGTTAACACCAATTTCTAATATTTTAATTTTTAACAATTTTTAAAAAATTATATCATAATAATTTTATTTGATAATGAAATGTTTAATAATTTTTTATTATACTTTAATTGTAAAATTAAAAAGGACACTTATATAAAAATTAAATTGTGTTAGTTCTATAATTAAGAAAAGAAAGGAATTAGCGCAATGTATAAGTATCTGAGTATTGAATCAATAATAGCAATAAAAGAATATAAAAATTATGGATTTTCGATTCGTAAAATAGCAAAAATTGTTGATTATAGTAAATCAACTGTACATAGAGTTTGTAGATTATTAAATAAAAACTTATTGCCATTAGAAATATTGAATCAATTTCAAAAAAATAAACAAAATGCAGGCAGAAAATTAATAATTTTAACTTTAACAGAAATTAATAGTATTAATCATTTGTTAATTACTAAAAAGTATGCTCTTGATATAATTGCTAACTTTTTAAAGGAAAATAAAATAAAAAGTATTTCGACAAAAACTTTATATAACATGTTTAAAACAAATCGAATGGGTTTTGATGAAAATAACTTATTGAGAAAAGGCAAAAATAAATCTCACAAACAAAAAGAAACTAGGGGCAAAATTAATAATTGTAAGTCTATTCATGAAAGAAATTTAATCATTCCTAATATTAAAAATATACAAGAATTTGGTCATTTAGAAGGTGATACTATCATTGGCAAAGATCATAAAAGTTCTATTATTACTTTGGCTGCTATATGATCAAAAACCACAATTCCTTTAGTAACTAAAAATCATAAATCAGAAAATATTACGAAAAGTATAATAAAATTTATTTCAAAGTTACAAAAAGGAACAGTTAAAACCATTACTTTTGATCGTGGTAAAGAATTTAGTAAATGAAGATTAATCGAAAAAATTTGTAATGTCAAAATTTATTTTGCAGATCCTGGTAAACCTTGCCAAAGGGGTTTAAATGAAAATAATAATGGTATTTTAAGAAGATATTTACCAAAATCTACAGATCTATCTTCATATAAACAAAAAGATTTAAATTTTATAGCATTTCAAATTAATTCTACACCCAGAAAATCGCTCTCTTATAAAAGACCAATAGATTTAATACAATTATTTTAAAAAACTGTCCCATTTATATTTACAACTCAGGTAACTAAAAATCATAAATCAGAAAATATTTTTAATTTTCACAAAAAATCTTGATATTACTTTTAATTTTAAATTAAAAGTAATATTTTTATATCAGGGGTGATTTTTTGTGACTAATAATGAATTAATTGATGTTTTAAAAAACAAAAAAGATGAAGAATTTATAAAAATTATTAGACATTTTAAAAATAGAATTAAACAAATTGAGAAAAAAGAAAAATTAGATGCAATTGATAAAAAATTTAAAGAAAAAGGAATTCAATGTCCAAATTGTAAATCTTATTGATGTGTAAAAAATGGTTTTAAGAATAATAAGCAAAAATATTTATGCAAAGATTGTAAAAGTAGCTTTGATGCTTTAAGAAATCATTTTTTACATTGAAGTCATTTATCTCATGAACAATGAGATTGAATAATTTGATTGTCATTGTTAGGTCAATCTGCTTATACTATTTCTCAATTTGCTAAAATTTCAAAAACATCAGCATGATTTAATCGTCAAAAATTTATGAAATCATCACAATTAGCAAAAACACAAAAACCATTCACAAAATTAAAAGGTAGAATTGAAATTGATGAAACTTTTATCAAAGAAATTCATAAAGGAAATTTCAAAAATCCAGATGATCCAAGAAAAAAATGAATTAGACTTGGTGCAAAACCTTTAATTTTAACAATTTAACGATTATTATTAATATTAAAGGTGATAGTTATTATGTTGAAAAAATATAAAGATGATCAAGAATTTTATAGTTTAGTCGGCATAAAGCCACAAACATTTTATAAAATGCTTGAAATTTTAAAAATTGCTGAGTCTAAACAAAAATATTATGGTGGTAGAAAAAATAAAATTGTAATTGAAGAGCGTTTATTAATGACTTTAGAATATTGAAAAGACTATAGTAGTTATAGAGTTATTGCAAAAAGATCTAATATTAGTCATACTAGTTGCATTCGTAATATTTTTTGAATTGAAAATATTTTAATAAAAAGCGGAATTTTTAATTTACCTGGAAAAAAAGATTTAACAAAAAATAAAGGTACTAATAATAATTTGTTAGCTATTGATGCTACTGAAACTCCAATTGAAAGAATTAAAAAAAATAAAATTACTTTTTTCAGGTAAAAATAAACATCATTCTCTCAAATCCCAAATAATTATTGATATTTCCAATGGAAAAATTATTTCAACTGATTTTTGTTTTGGAAGCATTCATGATTTTAAATTGCTTCTAAAATCTAAAACTTTTATTCATCCAGAAAAACAAGTTTTTGTTGATTCGGGTTATCAAGGTATACAAAATATTCATAAAAATACATTTTTGCCATTTAAAAAAAGTAAATACAATCAATTAACACCAATTCAAAAAGAATACAATAAAACTTTAAGTAAAATTAGAATTAAAATTGAACACGTATTTGCTAAACTAAAACGTTTTAAAATTTTAAGTTTAAAATATCGCAATAAAATACGAAGATTTGCATTAAGATTTAATTTAATAGCAGGAATATATAATTTTGAATTACCTTAGTTTTGCACCAAGTCTAAAGTAAAAAAAACTAAAAAAGGGGAATGATTATTAAAACATTATTAACAGCAGTAAGTCTTTTAACATTTGCAACAACCACAGGAAACTTAAATTCTATTTTAAGCACCCAAATTAAAACTACAAATATTTTAAATAATGAACCAATAAAATATGATGGTGAAAATAAAATTATTACTAACTATGAAAATCAATATGAACTTGCTATATCGTATATATACATTAATAACAGTACTTTAGATACTGGATTTAAGCTTTTTTCTTTAAATGACCTTGAAAAATTAAGAGAAAAAATATACTATGATACTTCATCTTTTACTTATCAAGATAATGGATGAGAAAAGATTAGCATATATGAATTAACTGAAAAATTAATAAATAATTTTTCATCTTTAATTAATGTACGTGGATATAATACCTCTGGAATTATAGTAAATTATCATGAAGCACCTAAGGAATTATTTTTTCTAGCACCACAATTTTCACCAAATACTCACGATAAAAATATAATAGAAAAATATTATAAATTTTTATGACATGATACTTTAAAAATTGCATTAAGTCGATATGAATGACAAAAAAATTTTAAATACTAATAAAAATATAACTGAAATTTTTAATATTATTTCTAGATTTCCCGAATGAGATGCAAGTGGTTGAAAAGGTTATATTTCAAACGAAGATTTATATACTTTATCTGAAAAAATTATTGAGAATTTTAATCAATTAAAAACTAAATTCGAAAATAGTAATACAGGATGAAAAGTAGTAACTAACACTACTGGCTCATGAACAGAACTTGAACAAGAATAAAATATACTTACAAAAAAAATAATAAGAAAGAGAGAAAAAATATAATAGACTTGGTGCAAAACTAAGGTAATTCAAAATTATATATTCCTGCTATTAAATTAAATCTTAATGCAAATCTTCGTATTTTATTGCGATATTTTAAACTTAAAATTTTAAAACGTTTTAGTTTAGCAAATACGTGTTCAATTTTAATTATAATTTTACTTAAAGTTTTATTGTATTCTTTTTGAATTGGTGTTAATTGATTGTATTTACTTTTTTTAAATGGCAAAAATGTATTTTTATGAATATTTTGTATACCTTGATAACCCGAATCAACAAAAACTTGTTTTTCTGGATGAATAAAAGTTTTAGATTTTAGAAGCAATTTAAAATCATGAATGCTTCCAAAACAAAAATCAGTTGAAATAATTTTTCCATTGGAAATATCAATAATTATTTGGGATTTGAGAGAATGATGTTTATTTTTACCTGAAAAAAGTAATTTTATTTTTTTTTAATTCTTTCAATTGGAGTTTCAGTAGCATCAATAGCTAACAAATTATTATTAGTACCTTTATTTTTTGTTAAATCTTTTTTTCCAGGTAAATTAAAAATTCCGCTTTTTATTAAAATATTTTCAATTCAAAAAATATTACGAATGCAACTAGTATGACTAATATTATATCTTTTTGCAATAACTCTATAACTACTATAGTCTTTTCAATATTCTAAAGTCATTAATAAACGCTCTTCAATTACAATTTTATTTTTTCTACCACCATAATATTTTTGTTTAGACTCAGCAATTTTTAAAATTTCAAGCATTTTATAAAATGTTTGTGGCTTTATGACGACTAAACTATAAAATTCTTGATCATCTTTATATTTTTTCAACATAATAACTATCACCTTTAATATTAATAATAATCGTTAAATTGTTAAAATTAAAGGTTTTGCACCAAGTCTATTATTTTAATTCTTCGCTATTAACTTTCATTGCTAAAATTTGTTTTAATTGAAATTGTTCATGCACTACTGCTTCAAATTCTAAAACAAAACCTACTTGAAACTTAAGAAAAGCATCATTAACATATTTTTTATTATTAAAAATTAAAAATGCCAATTGTTCAAAAGCATAATTTAAAATTTTATCAGAATTTGGTTCTAAAGAAAGATAACAAAATATTTGTTCATTCCTTAAATATTGCGATATATCAAAACTATTATTTAATTTATCTAATTGTTTTCATAAACATGGTGTTAAAATAATTTTAGCAATACCATTATCACTATACTTAATACCATCTCTTTCGTAAGAAAAACCATTATTAAAAATAATGGTGTTCATTCCTAATTCTTTATAATTAATAGTATATTCGGTTATTAACTCTGCAAAAATATTCTCGTTACCTACTCAATCAGCACTAAATTCTAGATTTTTATTAACAGTAATAATAAGAGCATTTGTTATTTTTTTTACTTCATTGTAAAAATAGTTCTCATTGTTCAAGAATAACAAAAACTATTTCATCAATCAAAGTATATGGCATTGAAGATTCTTCTTTTAATTTTCACAAAAAATCTTGATATTACTTTTAATTTAAAATTAAAAGTAATATTTTTATATCAGGGGTGATTTTTTGTGACTAATAATGAATTAATTGATGTTTTAAAAAACAAAAAAGATGAAGAATTTATAAAAATTATTAGACATTTTAAAAATAGAATTAAACAAATTGAGAAAAAAGAAAAATTAGATGCAATTGATAAAAAATTTAAAGAAAAAGGAATTCAATGTCCAAATTGTAAATCTTATTGATGTGTAAAAAATGGTTTTAAGAATAATAAGCAAAAATATTTATGCAAAGATTGTAAAAGTAGCTTTGATGCTTTAAGAAATCATTTTTTACATTGAAGTCATTTATCTCATGAACAATGAGATTGAATAATTTGATTGTCATTGTTAGGTCAATCTGCTTATACTATTTCTCAATTTGCTAAAATTTCAAAAACATCAGCATGATTTAATCGTCAAAAATTTATGAAATCATCACAATTAGCAAAAACACAAAAACCATTAACAAAATTAAAAGGTAGAATTGAAATTGATGAAACTTTTATCAAAGAAATTCATAAAGGAAATTTCAAAAATACAGATGATCCAAGAAAAAAATGAATTGAAGAAAATGCTAAAGATTTAAACTGTTGTATTGAAATGGCAATTGATGAAAATAAAAATATTTATGCTCAAACAACAAATACTAAAAGATTAACAAAAAAATGAGTACAAGAAAATTTAACATCTAAGCTTATCGAAGAAAAATCAATTATAGTTTGTGATATGCAAATACTATATGATACAGTAGCTAAACAAACAAAATGTACTCTCAAGAAATTTAAATCAAAAGAAAATAAAGAATTAAATTATAAAAATTTAAGTAATATCAGTAAAATACAATCAAGTTTAAAAGAATTTATTACTCATTATCATGGCATTGGATTTACCAATATTCAAAATTACCTCAATTTATGAAAATTTAAATACCAACATTATAAAATATCACCTTATGCAAAATCTGAAGCATTATATTTCAGTTTGTAAAAAAAATAAATCCCAAAATTAAATAAAATAAAATTTTAGGCCAGGTTGATGATTTTTTTTATTTCATCAAGAGTTTTTTTGAAAATTAAAAAAAATTTTTATATATAAATAAGTTTAAAAATAATAATAGACTTGGTGCAAAACCTTTAATTTTAACAATTTAACGATTATTATTAATATTAAAGGTGATAGTTATTATGTTGAAAAAATATAAAGATGATCAAGAATTTTATAGTTTAGTCGGCATAAAGCCACAAACATTTTATAAAATGCTTGAAATTTTAAAAATTGCTGAGTCTAAACAAAAATATTATGGTGGTAGAAAAAATAAAATTGTAATTGAAGAGCGTTTATTAATGACTTTAGAATATTGAAAAGACTATAGTAGTTATAGAGTTATTGCAAAAAGATATAATATTAGTCATACTAGTTGTATTCGTAATATTTTTTGAATTGAAAATATTTTAATAAAAAGCGGAATTTTTAATTTACCTTGAAAAAAAGATTTAACAAAAAATAAAGGTACTAATAATAATTTGTTAGCTATTGATGCCACTGAAACTCCAATTGAAATAATTAAAAAAAACTAAAATTACTTTTTTCAGGTAAAAAGAAACATCATTCTCTCAAATCCCAAATAATTATTGATATTTCCAATGGAAAAATTATTTCAACTGCTTTTTGTTTTGGAAGCATTCATGATTTTAAATTGCTTCTAAAATCTAAAACTTTTATTCATCCAGAAAAACAAGTTTTTGTTGATTCAGGTTATCAAGGTATACAAAATATTCATAAAAATACATTTTTGCCATTTAAAAAAAGTAAATACAATCAATTAACACCAATTCAAAAAGAATGCAATAAAACTTTAAGTAAAATTAGAATTAAAATTGAACACGTATTTGCTAAACTAAAACGTTTTAAAATTTTAAGTTTAAAATATCGCAATAAAATACGAAGATTTGCATTAAGATTTAATTTAATAGCAGGAATATATAATTTTGAATTACCTTAGTTTTGCACCAAGTCTAATATGGAAGTTAACTAAAAATAATAGATTTAAGTTAGAGTAAAATTTATATGTTATGATAAATATAGTTATTAAAGGGTGTATAGAATCAAGAAAGTGTATTATCAATAATTTTAAAAATACAATTGATATTACGTTAATCTTTGAAAATATAAGGAATAAGTTTTAGTAAAAAAAGTAAAATTTAATTTATTAAATATTTTTTAAAATTTTTTATTTGGAGGGAGAAAATTTATATATTAAGATAAATTAATTGTAATCATATATTATGGGAGGCAAAAAATGAAAATTGTATTATCTGGTGTAGTTGGTGTTGGTAAGAGCACTATTAGTAGAGAATTAGCAAAATTATTAAAATATAAAATTATGGACGAGCCAGTTACTAGTAATCCCTATTTAGATGATTTTTATCAAAATCCTTTAGAATGTGCTTTTAAAATGCAAGTATTTATGTTGATGGCACGAAGTAAACAATTAAAAGAAGCACAAAATTTTAACAACGTTATTTTTGATCGCAGTATTTTAGAAGATCCTATTTTCGTTGAAGTATTAAAAGCTCAAAACAATATGAATGATAGAGATTATGAAGTGTATTTAAATTTTTATAATAATGTTATTATTTCATCACTTTATTTTGATCCACAAATTAAACCTGATTTAATTGTCTATTTAAAAGCAAATCTTGAAAACACAATTGAACGTATAAACCTTCGTGGTCGTGAATCAGAAAAACATGTACCTCATGAATACTGAAGTTTATTAAATAAAAAATATGAACAGTGATATGAAAAAGAAAAAAATAACTTTAATTTTTTAGTAATTGACACTAATGATTTAAATCCTAAGGAAATAGTGCAAAAAATAATTGTTTATATAAAATAAAATTTCTTATTGAAATCAAATTTTTATTTAGTCATTTTTTCTCATGTTATATTAATAATTATTGTTATTTTTCCTTTACTTTAAAGGTAATTACGTTATAATATTGTATGAGTCAAATATTTAAAAATCAAACTTAATATATTTACTCCTTGCTCATCAGAGCCATATGCCCAAAAGGAGGTCTTCGAACATTGGAAGATTTAAAACAAAAGCATAATTATGAAATTATGTACATCGTTGATGATCAAAATCAAGAAAAAGCACAATTAATTAAAAAAGAATTTTGTGAAATTTTAACTAAAAATGCTGGAAAAATTACTAAAGAACAAGATTCTATTCGTCAATTTGCTTATCCTATTAACAAAAAAGTTAAGGGTCATTATTTTATTATTGAAGTGCTAACTTCACCAGAAAACATTGCTAACTTTAATCGTGTATCTTTAAATAAACAAAGACAATTATACGTAATGCGTTTTTTGGTTATTAATTTAGATAGTGAAAAAATTAATAAGTTTAAACCAAAACGCCAAGTAGAATCTAGTTCTTTCTCTCGACCAACAAGACCAGGAAATCGTCCTTCTTATAATCGTGATAAAAATGATGAAAGAAAACCAAGACCAATCGCTGGTACTGAGTCATCTTATCGTACAAAAACTAATTACCAAAATTCAAAAACAAATACTAATAATAATGCATCGAATACTGAACAAAAAGATTAATAAAATCTAAGTTAAAAGTGAGGATAAAAAATGAATATTGTTACATTAATTGGTAGAATCACTCGTGATTTAAAGTTACATCAAACTTCAACAGGAAAACCTTTTACTTTTTTTACACTTGCAGTTAATAATATTCAAAATCAAGCTGATTATATTTCGTGTGTGGCTTGAAATAAAGTTGCTGAAAATATGACTAATTATTTAGTTAAAGGTTCTTTAATTTCAGTTTCAGGAAGACTGTCAGTAAGAAAATCAACAGATCAGAACGGAAAAGAACTATATATTACTGAAGTGGTTGCACAAACTGTTACTTTTTTAGATAATCGTAAAAAAGATAGTAGTGGTAATAACACTAATATTAATTATTCAAAACCAAGAGATGAGAATAAAATTCATTTAGATGATGCTTTTAAAAGTCCTGATTATAGTACTGATATTGCCTTTACTAATACTAATCAGCTTCAAGAAAAAGAAGCGGCTATTCAAAATATAGAATTTGATGAAGAAGATATCATTTGAGATTTAAATAATTAAAGGAGGATAATTATGAACACCGGTAAACCAAGAAATTTTACAAGAAGAAAATCTTGTTTTATTACTAAAAATAATATTACTTATATTGATTATAAAGATATTGAATTACTAAGTAAATTTATGGGTAATAATAACAAAATTTTGCCAGCAAGAACAACAGGTACTAATCCAAAGTATCAACGTTTAATTGCTAAAAATATAAAACGTGCCCAAATCATGGGATTATTAAAATATTCAAGATAAAAAAATTGAGTAAGTTTACAAATCTTATTCAATTTTTATTTATTTTTACCTGAGTTGTAAATATAAATGGGACAGTTTTTTAAAATAATTGTATTAAATCTATTGGACTTTTATAAGAGAGCGATTTTCTTTGAATTTTCAAAAAAAATCTTGATGAAATAAAAAAAATCATCAACCTGGCCTAAAATTTGATTTTATTTAATTTTGGGATTTATTTTTTTTACAAACTGAAATATAATGCTTCAGATTTTGCATAAGGTGATATTTTATAATGTTGGTATTTAAATTTTCATAAATTGAGGTAATTTTGAATATTGGTAAATCCAATGCCATGATAATGAGTAATAAATTCTTTTAAACTTGATTGTATTTTACTGATATTACTTAAATTTTTATAATTTAATTCTTTATTTTCTTTTGATTTAAATTTCTTGAGAGTACATTTTGTTTGTTTAGCTACTGTATCATATAGTATTTGCATATCACAAACTATAATTGATTTTTCTTCGATAAGCTTAGATGTTAAATTTTATTGTACTCATTTTTTTGTTAATCTTTTAGTATTTGTTGTTTGAGCATAAATATTTTTATTTTCATAAATTGCCATTTCAATACAACAGTTTAAATCTTTAGCATTTTCTTCAATTCATTTTTTTCTTGGATCATCTGGATTTTTGAAATTTCCTTTATGAATTTCTTTGATAAAAGTTTCATCAATTTCAATTCTACCTTTTAATTTTGTGAATGGTTTTTGTGTTTTTGCTAATTGTGATGATTTCATAAATTTTTGACGATTAAATCATGCTGATGTTTTTGAAATTTTAGCAAATTGAGAAATAGTATAAGCAGATTGACCCAACAATGACAATCAAATTATTCAATCTCATTGTTCATGAGATAAATGACTTCAATGTAAAAAATGATTTCTTAAAGCATCAAAGCTACTTTTACAATCTTTGCATAAATATTTTTGCTTATTATTCTTAAAACCATTTTTTACACATCAATAAGATTTACAATTTGGACATTGAATTCCTTTTTCTTTAAATTTTTTATCAATTGCATCTAATTTTTCTTTTTTCTCAATTTGTTTAATTCTATTTTTAAAATGTCTAATAATTGTTATAAATTCTTCATCTTTTTTGTTTTTTAAAACATCAATTAATTCATTATTAGTCACAAAAAATCACCCCTGATATAAAAATATTACTTTTAATTTAAAATTAAAAGTAATATCAATATTTTTTGTGAAAATTAAAACGATTTTCTGGGTGTAGAATTAATTTGAAATGCTATAAAATTTAAATCTTTTTGTTTATATGAAGATAGATCTGTAGATTTTGGTAAATATCTTCTTAAAATACCATTATTATTTTCATTTAAACCCCTTTGGCAAGGTTTACCAGGATCTGCAAAATAAATTTTGACATTACAAATTTTTTCGATTAATCTTCATTTACTAAATTCTTTACCACGATCAAAAGTAATGGTTTTAACTGTTCCTTTTTGTAACTTTGAAATAAATTTTATTATACTTTTCGTAATATTTTCTGATTTATGATTTTTAGTTACTAAAGGAATTGTGGTTTTTGATCATATATCAGCCAAAGTAATAATAGAACTTTTATGATCTTTGCCAATGATAGTATCACCTTCTAAATGACCAAATTCTTGTATATTTTTAATATTAGGAATGATTAAATTTCTTTCATGAATAGACTTACAATTATTAATTTTGCCCCCAGTTTCTTTTTGTTTGTGAGATTTATTTTTGCCTTTTCTCAATAAGTTATTTTCATCAAAACCCATTCGATTTGTTTTAAACATGTTATATAAAGTTTTTGTTGAAATACTTTTTATTTTATTTTCCTTTAAAAAGTTAGCAATTATATCAAGAGCATACTTTTTAGTAATTAACAAATTATTAATACTATTAATTTCTGTTAAAGTTAAAATTATTAATTTTCTGCCTGCATTTTGTTTATTTTTTTGAAATTGATTCCATATTTCTAATGGCAATAAGTTTTTATTTAATAATCTACAAACTCTATGTACAGTTGATTTACTATAATCAACAATTTTTGCTATTTTACGAATCGAAAATCCATAATTTTTATATTCTTTTATTGCTATTATTGATTCAATACTCAGATACTTATACATTGCGCTAATTCCTTTCTTTTCTTAATTATAGAACTAACACAATTTAATTTTTATATAAGTGTCCTTTTTAATTTTACAATTAAAGTTATCTTGAAAATATTTTATTTTAAATAATAGTTTAAAATTAAAATAAAAAGACTTTAATAGTATTATATTACATAAAAGATAATGGCTGTTTTTAATATTAGTGTTATAGTATAATTAATAATATTAGAAGGAAGTGACGAAGTGTTCAAATCGTTAAGAAATTATCATTTAATAATGATTGTTTGATTAGTAGTTGAAATTTTAATTGGCTTGACTTATTTTATTGTTAATATTGAGACAGCAGAACAAGTGGTCACTATTACTGTAATTTTAAGTTTAGTTTTAGGTAATTTTATTATCGTTTGTCTTTATATTTTTCTATTTAGTTTATGAATTCGTCATCGTTATATTAACACAGCTGAAATCATAAAATTAAATAATGCACAAGCTTTAACTTTTGGTAGTGTTGGTATGATTGTTTTAGATAGTGATTTATCAATTATGTGAGTAAGTGAATTTTTAGAAGATAAAGGTTTAGGTAGATTAATTGGAAAATCAATTGTTAAACTATCAAGAGATTTAGAACAATTAATTAGTAATAATATTACTCAAATTACACTTAAAATTGAAGATATGCTTTATGATGCTATTTATTTAGTACAAACTAGAACAATTTTGTTACAAGAAACAACTAAATATCATTTCTTATATAATAAATTGCAGCAAGAAAAATTAGTTTTTGGTGTAATTAGTATTGATAATTTTTATAATTCTTTACAAAAATTAAGAGTTGAGAATCAAATTCGTGTTGAAGCATTTATTAAAACTGAATTAAATGATTTTGCTAATAATTATTCAGGTTTATTATTAGGTAATATTGAAGATGGTTACAATATTTTACTTTATCAAAATGAATTTAATAAAGCAAGAAATGATAACTTTCCACTTATTAAAAACATTCGAGAAGGTGTTAAAAAATTTAAAGCAGATATTACGTTATCTGCTGGTTTCTCTTATGGTAATGCTATTAGTAAAGATCTATATGATTTGGCTATTGAAAGTAAAGAATTAGCAGTTTATCGTGGTGGTGATCAAGTAGTTATTCGTGAATTTGGTGGTAATACAGTTTTTATCGGAGGTACTATCGAAGCAAAACAATCAGAATCTAAAATTAATATTAGAATGTTTGCACAATCATTATATAATGAAATAAAATTAGCAGAAAACATTTTAGTTATGGGACATGCGGCTGCTGATTTTGATAGTATTTCTTCAGGAACAGCTATTATTGAAATTGCTAAAAGCTTAAATAAAAGTGCTCATTATGTTATTAATCAAAATGAAGTTGATGAAAAAACATTAAAAATTCTTCATGAACTTGTTCCTGAAAGTTATATTAGTCGTAATTTTATTACAGGTAAACAAGCACTTAAATTTCTTCATGCAAATACTTTATTAATTGTTGTTGATACTCATAATCCACAACGTGTTGATAGTCCTGATTTATTAAGTAAAGCTGTAAAAATTATTGTTATTGATCATCATCGTGTTTCTGATGAATCAATTAGTAGCACCATTACTTCTTATATTGATGCAGGAACTTCTTCAACAGCTGAAGCAATGACAGAAATTATTTATTATAATGATTTTAATAATATTGAATCAGAATTTTTATGAAATATAATGTTTGCAGGTATTTTAATTGATACTAATAATTTCCAAGTAAGAACAACAAGAAGAACTTTTGAAGCCTGTGGATTATTAACTGATTGAGGAGCTTCTCCTTCTAAAGTTAAAGGATTATTGAAAAATAGTTTAAATGAACTAATTGATAAATTTGCTTTAATTAGTCACGCCCAAGAAATTAAAAAAGGATTTTTAGTTGCTGTTGGTGATGAAAACTTAGAAGTACATACTTCATATTTAGCCCAAATTTCAGAAATGTTGTTAGACTTACGTGATTGTAAAGCATCATTTACTATTGCTTATGATCGTCAAGGACGTGCTTGTTTATCAGCACGAAGCAACGGTGAAATAAATGTTCAAATTATTTGTGAAAACTTAGGTGGTGGTGGTCACTTTAGCGCTGCTGCTGTCCAAAGTAGTAAATTGGGAATTAGAGCATTGTATGATGAATTGGTAAAATTAATTGAAAGTGGCGTATATCAAAGCGAGAGTGCTACTACTGAAAGGTATTAAAATTATTAA
Organism: Spiroplasma endosymbiont of Zeiraphera isertana; assembly: GCF_964030805.1. Lineage (GTDB taxonomy): Bacteria > Bacillota_I > Bacilli_A > Mycoplasmatales > VBWQ01 > Spiroplasma_E. Next base: position 2,257,054 of record NZ_OZ034965.1, on the reverse strand, counting down.
AATAGAAAGTGAGATGTTTACAATGAAAGTTGTCCTTTTAACGGATGTTAAAAATTATGGTAAAAAAGGTGAAGTTGTTAGTGTTAGTGATGGTTATGGTAAAAATTATTTATTACCAAGAAAATTAGCTGTAATTGCTACATCAGAAGCATTAAAAATTAATCAAAAAGTAATTGAAAATAAAAAAATACAACGAGAAATGGAATTAGAAGATTTACAAAAAATTAAAGAACAATTAGCTTTAATTACTTTACAATTTAAATTAAAAAGTAATAATGGTAAAGTTTCTGGTGCTATTTCTTCAAAACAAATTTGTGAACAACTAGTGCAAAAATTTAACATTAAAATTGATAAACATAAATTTGTTAAATTTAATCCTATTAATGAATTAGGTATAACTAACATTAATATCAAATTAGATGTTACAATTATTGCACAATTAAAGGTTGAAGTTTTAGGAGAATAATTATGTCTAACAATGGTCAATATATAAATAATGCAGAAGTTAATGTTTTAAGTGCGATGATTCAATCATCACCAGCATGTGAAAGTGCATTAAATTTATTGGCACCACATGATTTTACAATTAATTCTAATCAAATTGTTTTTAAAACAATTACCAATCTTTATAAAAATAATTCTGGTATTGATATAACAACTATTGCCGAAGAATTAGTTAAGCAAAATAATTTGGATAAAATTGGTGGAATTGAATATTTATCTTCTTTAGTGGCTCAATATATTACTGATGCTAATTTAAAAGAACACATTGATATTTTGATTGAAAGAACTACTAAACGACAATTAGAAAATGCTTTAAAAAATATAGGTAAAGAGTTACAAAGTGAAAAGTCAATTAATGAAGTTTTAATTGCTGCTGAAGCTCAAATTGTACAAGTAAGTAGTGAACGTAATCATGAAGAGATGTTGCCAATTAGTGAACACATTGATGATGTGGTAACTAAAATTGAACAACTACAAAAATCAACAGTTAATATTACTGGTACAAGTTCAGGTATTAACAATTTGGATATGATTACTAGTGGTTTTCAACGAGGTGACTTAATTATTTTAGCAGCTAGACCTTCAATGGGTAAAACCGCCTTAGCACTTAATTTTGCTTTAAATGCTGCTAATGAACAATATAATAAAAACGATGTTGTTGTTATTTTTTCATTAGAAATGCCAAAAGATCAATTAATTACAAGAATGATTTCTTGTCAAGGACATTTTGATGCTAATCGTTTACGTAATAAGTCTAAATTTACACAGGCTGATTGAAATCGTATTAGTGCTACTGCCGAGCAATTGAAACAAAAAAGAATTATTATTGATGATACACCTGGTTTAAGAGTTTTAGATTTGCAAACTAAATTAAGAAAATTAAGTCGTGAAAATAGCATTAAGTTAGTAATTATTGATTATTTACAGTTATTAACTGGTAGAGATAGTGAATCACGTCAACAAGAAGTTTCAAATATTTCTCGTAGTTTAAAAATTTTGGCAAGAGAATTAAGAGTACCAATTGTTTGTTTATCACAATTATCAAGAATGGTGGAGAGACGTGAAGAAAAACGTCCTTTAATGTCTGATTTACGTGAGTCAGGGGCTATTGAACAAGATGCTGATGTAATTATGTTTTTATATCGTGATGATTATTATAAGGAAAAAAATAGTGAAGAAACAACAAGTTCACAAGAAAGTAATCTTGCTGAAATTCTTATTTCTAAACATCGAAACGGCCCAACAGGAAAAGTAGTAACTGTTTTTATTCCAAAATGAGGTAAGTTTGAAAATTATACAGTAGACTTGGTGCAAAACTAAGGTAATTCAAAATTATATATTCCTGCTATTAAATTAAATCTTAATGCAAATCTTCGTATTTTATTGCGATATTTTAAACTTAAAATTTTAAAACGTTTTAGTTTAGCAAATACGTGTTCAATTTTAATTCTAATTTTACTTAAAGTTTTATTGTATTCTTTTTGAATTGGTGTTAATTGATTGTATTTACTTTTTTTAAATGGCAAAAATGTATTTTTATGAATATTTTGTATACCTTGATAAACTGAATCAACAAAAACTTGTTTTTCTGGATGAATAAAAGTTTTAGATTTTAGAAGCAATTTAAAATCATGAATGCTTCCAAAACAAAAAGCAGTTGAAATAATTTTTCCATTGGAAATATCAATAATTATTTGGGATTTGAGAGAATGATGTTTCTTTTTACCTGAAAAAAGTAATTTTAGTTTTTTTTAATTCTTTCAATTGGAGTTTCAGTAGCATCAATAGCTAACAAATTATTATTAGTACCTTTATTTTTTGTTAAATCTTTTTTTCCAGGTAAATTAAAAATTCCGCTTTTTATTAAAATATTTTCAATTCAAAAAATATTACGAATGCAACTAGTATGACTAATATTATATCTTTTTGCAATAACTCTATAACTACTATAGTCTTTTCAATATTCTAAAGTCATTAATAAACGCTCTTCAATTACAATTTTATTTTTTCTACCACCATAATATTTTTGTTTAGACTCAGCAATTTTTAAAATTTCAAGCATTTTATAAAATGTTTTTGGCTTTATGCCGACTAAACTATAAAATTCTTGATCATCTTTATATTTTTTCAACATAATAACTATCACCTTTAATATTAATAATAATCGTTAAATTGTTAAAATTAAAGGTTTTGCACCAAGTCTATTCAAAAAATCATTCACAGAACACGGTCATATCATTGGAATAGCCACAATAAGATATAATCATACATATCACAACAAGGTTTAGAAAAAATGTGAAGTAGAAAAGACAGAGAAGACTTCTATGACCCAATTTTCGCAAACATTGGAGAACAACCAATATTAAATAAAGAAATCTTTGCCCAAGGAACAGACAAAGATTCAGAAACTTTTGGATATCAAGAACCATGAGCAGAATATAGATATAAACCAAACAGAGTTAGTGGAAAATTCAGAAGCAAAGCGAAAGACCCACTAGACATCTGACTATGGAGATTTCTTTTAATTTTCAAAAAAACTCTTGATGAAATAAAAAAAATCATCAACCCGGCCTAAAATTTGATTTTATTTAATTTTGGGATTTATTTTTTTTACAAACTGAAATATAATGCTTCAGATTTTGCATAAGGTGATATTTTATAATGTTGGTATTTAAATTTTCATAAATTGAGGTAATTTTGAATATTGGTAAATCCAATGCCATGATAATGAGTAATAAATTCTTTTAAACTTGATTGTATTTTACTGATATTACTTAAATTTTTATAATTTAATTCTTTATGGCTTTTATCCCTTTATGTACTATTTTTAAATTTTATCACATAAATGGAGATAAAAGCCTACCTAGGAAATTATCCCCGCATGTATTTAAATCAAACACAAAATTACAGTTTCAAAACTAGGTATGTTATTGAATTTATATGCTGATTCTTTTGCATATAAATGAATATTGTGCTTTGAAACTCTTATGTGTGTTCGGAAAGTTCGTCGGATGTGCTTTCATGCTGATTCAATCTGGTTTGTGTTTACACCTGTTGGTGACACATACCCAACTTCATGATTTACGATTTCATGTTTGGGATAGAATTTTTTGAAACTTACATATCCCTTCCAAGAATCCGTAAATAGACAGCACTCAGTAAAAATGTGTTTCAATGCAAATCTTAAAAGGTTTTTTTCATCTGCATTTTTCAGCACCTTCACAATTGGTTTGTTGCTGGTTTTCTCATAAACTCCAACAATCAAAGTTTTATTCAACAAGGATCTTCCTTGTTTTTTAAAACCTAAATGTGAAAGATACATTTCATCCATCTGTGCTGTGCCATCAAGAATGCAACCTGCATCTTGATTTCCAATTCTAGTCCTGATTTCATGACACATTCTTCAAGCTGTTTTATAGGTCACACCCAATTCCCTTGCAACATCGGTTGCTGGTATGCCATGCTTTGTGTTTATTCATCTAAAGATGAGATAAAACCAAGATGTCATTTGGGTCTGTGACTTATAAAAAATGGTTCCATAAAGAATACTAAATGTTTGGTTACAGTTCAAACATCGTATTCTTCTCAAATCAGAAGTATTCAAACCAGAAGAAGCACACCTGATGCATTTCATTATTTTCAACTTCGCTATATATTTCAAACAATCGTTTTCAGTTTGAAATATGCTATTGAATTCATTTCAATTCATTTTTTCCTCCACACTAGTACATGTGGGGATAATTTCCTTCTTTATTTTCTTTTGATTTAAATTTCTTGAGAGTACATTTTGTTTGTTTAGCTACTGTATCATATAGTATTTGCATATCACAAACTATAATTGATTTTTCTTCGATAAGCTTAGATGTTAAGGTAATGTTTAGTAATCTGTGTAACTTACAAAAATAACTATGTTTAATTAATTCTAGTAAATATAATTAAATGACTAGAAAGAGTGAGTTACAAATGGTTAAAACACAAAACATTAATAATAATGATCCAATATCACAAGCAGTAGATTTATTACTAGAAAATACTGAAGATTTAACAACAGTTTTTAAAGAAGGAGGTTTATATAAAGAATTAACAAAAAGATTAGTGGAAAAAATGTTGAATTCTGAAATGCAAAATTATTTAGGATATGAAAAAAATCAACATAGTAATAGTGAAAATGCTCGTAATGGCATAACTTCAAAAAAATTAATAACTCAAGAAGGTAAAATTGAAATTGATGTACCACGAGATCGTAATAGTAATTTTACTCCTGTAATAGTGCCAAAAAGACAAAGAAGATTTGATGGTTTTGATCAACAAGTTCTTTCACTATATGCAAAAGGTATGACAGTATCTGACATTAGAATGCAGTTGCAAGAGTTATATCATGGTGCAGATATTAGTGAAAGTGTTATTAGTCAAATTACTGATGATGTTATTGATGATGTCAAAGCATGGCAAAATCGGCCATTAGAAAGTATTTATCCGATTGTTTATTTTGATTGTATAGTAGTTAAAGTACGACAAGATAAACGGATTATTAACAAATCAGTTTATATAGCACTAGGAGTTGATTTAGAAGGTAAAAAAGATGTTTTGGGTTTATGAATTAGTGAAAATGAAGGTGCTAAATTTTGATTATCTAATTTTACAGAAATGAAAAATCGAGGCTTAAATGATATTCTTAGTGCTTGTAGTGATAATTTAACAGGCATGTCAGAAGCAATACAATCAGTTTATCCTAAAACCGAACATCAATTATGCATAGTTCATCAAATTAGAAATAGTTTAAAATATGTTTCATACAAACATCGAAAATCTCTAGTTACAGATTTAAAACCAATTTATAGTGCATGTAGTGAAGAACAAGCAATGCAAGCTTTAGAATCGTTTGAAAACAAATGAAATAAACAATATCCTCAAATTACTAAATCTTGATATAAAAATTGAGATAATTTAATGGTTTTTATTAGTTATCCACCAGAAATTAAAAGAGTAATTTATACTACAAATGCTATTGAATCCGTTAATAGTCAATTACGAAAAGTTATTATAAATAAAAAAGTTTTTCCTAACGATATGGCAGTTTTCAAAATATTTTACTTAGCAATTGAAAATATAACAAAAAAATGAACAATGCCTATTCAAAATTGAAATACAGCAATTGCTCATTTTATGATAAAATTTGAAGACAGAATTAATCTAAACTAGTACCTTGTAAAACAAAGATACACAGATTACATAAAAGCCTTGATGTTAAATTTTCTTGTACTCATTTTTTTGTTAATCTTTTAGTATTTGTTGTTTGAGCATAAATATTTTTATTTTCATCAATTGCCATTTCAATACAACAGTTTAAATCTTTAGCATTTTCTTCAATTCATTTTTTTCTTGGATCATCTGGATTTTTGAAATTTCCTTTATGAATTTCTTTGATAAAAGTTTCATCAATTTCAATTCTACCTTTTAATTTTGTGAATGGTTTTTGTGTTTTTGCTAATTGTGATGATTTCATAAATTTTTGACGATTAAATCATGCTGATGTTTTTGAAATTTTAGCAAATTGAGAAACAGTATAAGCAGATTGACCTAACAATGACAATCAAATTATTCAATCTCATTGTTCATGAGATAAATGACTTCAATAGACTTGGTGCAAAACCTTTAATTTTAACAATTTAACGATTATTATTAATATTAAAGGTGATAGTTATTATGTTGCTTTAATTGTAAAATTAAAAAGGACACTTATATAAAAATTAAATTGTGTTAGTTCTATAATTAAGAAAAGAAAGGAATTAGCGCAATGTATAAGTATCTGAGTATTGAATCAATAATAGCAATAAAAGAATATAAAAATTATGGATTTTCGATTCGTAAAATAGCAAAAATTGTTGATTATAGTAAATCAACCGTACATAGAGTTTGTAGATTATTAAATAAAAACTTATTGCCATTAGAAATATTGAATCAATTTCAAAAAAATAAACAAAATGCAGGCAGAAAATTAATAATTTTAACTTTAACAGAAATTAATAGTATTAATCATTTGTTAATTACTAAAAAGTATGCTCTTGATATAATTGCTAACTTTTTAAAGGAAAATAAAATAAAAAGTATTTCAACAAAAACTTTATATAACATGTTTAAAACAAATCGAATGGGTTTTGATGAAAATAACTTATTGAGAAAAGGCAAAAATAAATCTCACAAACAAAAAGAAACTAGGGGCAAAATTAATAATTGTAAGTCTATTCATGAAAGAAATTTAATCATTCCTAATATTAAAAATATACAAGAATTTGGTCATTTAGAAGGCGATACTATCATTGGCAAAGATCATAAAAGTTCTATTATTACTTTGGCTGATATATGATCAAAAACCACAATTCCTTTAGTAACTAAAAATCATAAATCAGAAAATATTACGAAAAGTATAATAAAATTTATTTCAAAGTTACAAAAAGGAACAGTTAAAACCATTACTTTTGATCGTGGTAAAGAATTTAGTAAATGAAGATTAATCGAAAAAATTTGTAATGTCAAAATTTATTTTGCAGATCCTGGTAAACCTTGCCAAAGGGGTTTAAATGAAAATAATAATGGTATTTTAAGAAGATATTTACCAAAATCTACAGATCTATCTTCATATAAACAAAAAGATTTAAATTTTATAGCATTTCAAATTAATTCTACACCCAGAAAATCGCTCTCTTATAAAAGACCAATAGATTTAATACAATTATTTTAAAAAACTGTCCCATTTATATTTACAACTCAGGTTGAAAAAATATAAAGATGATCAAGAATTTTATAGTTTAGTCGGCATAAAGCCACAAACATTTTATAAAATTCTTGAAATTTTAAAAATTGCTGAGTCTAAACAAAAATATTATGGTGGTAGAAAAAATAAAATTGTAATTGAAGAGCGTTTATTAATGACTTTAGAATATTGAAAAGACTATAGTAGTTATAGAGTTATTGCAAAAAGATATAATATTAGTCATACTAGTTGCATTCGTAATATTTTTTGAATTGAAAATATTTTAATAAAAAGCGGAATTTTTAATTTACCTGGAAAAAAAGATTTAACAAAAAATAAAGTACTAATAATAATTTGTTAGCTATTGATGCTACTGAAACTCCAATTGAAAGAATTCAAAAAAACTAAAATTACTTTTTTCAGGTAAAAATAAACATCATTCTCTCAAATCCCAAATAATTATTGATATTTCCAATGGAAAAATTATTTCAACTGATTTTTGTTTTGGAAGCATTCATGATTTTAAATTGCTTCTAAAATCTAAAACTTTTATTCATCCAGAAAAACAAGTTTTTGTTGATTCAGGTTATCAAGGTATACAAAATATTCATAAAAATACATTTTTGCCATTTAAAAAAAGTAAATACAATCAATTAACACCAATTCAAAAATAATACAATAAAACTTTAAGTAAAATTAGAATTAAAATTGAACACGTATTTGCTAAACTAAAACGTTTTAAAATTTTAAGTTTAAAATATCGCAATAAAATACGAAGATTTGCATTAAGATTTAATTTAATAGCAGGAATATATAATTTTGAATTACTTTAGTTTTGCACCAAGTCTAATAAAACTTTAAGTAAAATTATAATTAAAATTGAACACGTATTTGCTAAACTAAAACGTTTTAAAATTTTAAGTTTAAAATATCGCAATAAAATACGAAGATTTGCATTAAGATTGAATTTAATAACAGGAATATATAATTTTGAATTACCTTAGTTTTGCACCAAGTCTAATTAAGAAAAGAAAGGAATTAGCGCAATGTATAAGTATCTGAGTATTGAATAAATAATAGCAATAAAAGAATATAAAAATTATGGATTTTCGATTCGTAAAATAGCAAAAATTGTTGATTATAGTAAATCAACCGTACATAGAGTTTGTAGATTATTAAATAAAAACTTATTGCCATTAGAAATATTGAATCAATTTCAAAAAAATAAACAAAACGCAGGCAGAAAATTAATAATTTTAACTTTAACAGAAATTAATAGTATTAATCATTTGTTAATTACTAAAAAGTATGCTCTTGATATAATTGCTAACTTTTTAAAGGAAAATAAAATAAAAAGTATTTCAACAAAAACTTTATATAACATGTTTAAAACAAATCGAATGGGTTTTGATGAAAATAACTTATTGAGAAAAGGCAAAAATAAATCTCACAAACAAAAAGAAACTAGGGGCAAAATTAATAATTGTAAGTCTATTCATGAAAGAAATTTAATCATTCCTAATATTAAAAATATACAAGAATTTGGTCATTTAGAAGGTGATACTATCATTGGCAAAGATCATAAAAGTTCTATTATTACTTTGGCTGATATATGATCAAAAACCACAATTCCTTTAGTAACTAAAAATTATAAATCAGAAAATATTACGAAAAGTATAATAAAATTTATTTCAAAGTTACAAAAAGGAACAGTTCAAACCATTACTTTTGATCGTGGTAAAGAATTTAGTAAATGAAGATTAATCAAAAAAATTTGTAATGTCAAAATTTATTTTTCAGATCCTGGTAAACCTTGCCAAAGGGATTTAAATGAAAATAATAACGGTATTTTAAGAAGATATTTACCAAAATCTACAGATCTATCTTCATATAAACAAAAAGATTTAAATTTTATAGCATTTCAAATTAATTCTACACCCAGAAAATCGCTCTCTTATAAAAGACCAATAGATTTAATACAATTATTTTAAAAAACTGTCCCATTTATATTTACAACTCAGGTTATGAAAAATTATAAAAAGATAAATTTTATTCTATATTTACATAAAATATACTAAAATTAATATGGTGATACAAAATGGAAAACGAATTAATTAAATACTGAACAAAAAAAAGTTTTTTTTATGTTAGCATTTTGTGATTAATTGTTCAAATTATATTTATAATAATAGGTTCAATTTTAATAAATACTACTAGTGAAAAAATAATTAATATTTTATTAATAGTTGGCATAAATAGTTTAATTCTATTAATTTTGTTTGCTTTTTCTATTAATCATTATACTTATGAAACAGTTTATCAAATTAAAGTCAAAGGTAGTACTTTTCAAACTAAATTTTATCGTTATCTAATTATTCTATTTAGTTTTGGTTGATTAATTTTTTTCATTTTAAATGCATTGTTTATGTTAGTTGAAACTGCCGTTTTTAAAAGCAAACTTAATTATTTTAATACTTTAAACGATCATTGATGAATTTTACTTATTGTAACAATATTTAACGTTTTAATTATTAGCATACATCGACAATTAATGCATTATACATTAACAAATTTACAATTACCATGAAGTAAATACATAAATAACAAATAGTAGATATAATCTACTTTTTCTTTGCATCTCATAAATTTATAATATTTTTTGCACTAATTAAACCAAATAATGATCCACAAGCAACTAAACCACCATTTAATCCAATAAAAACAAATGATAATCCTAATACTAAAGTTATTACTCCATTGCCAAGACTGGCAATACTAACAATAATTAACGGTAATAATGTCACAACAATTGAACCAACTCCAATTACTAAACCAAGAATATAACCAATTCTTTGTTCAAATGCTTTTCTTGAATTTATCATAACTAAAATAAATATAAGAATACCATAAGTTGTTAGACAAGCTATCAATATAATTCATCCTAATCATTGAATAGTACTTAATCCAGAATCAAAAACTTCTTGTAATCATTCTCCAAACTTCCATAATAATTCATAAGAACTTTCCATTAATCCTTTTAAAGAAATCATAATTATAGAAATAACCATTACTGGCATTAATGTTGTCAAAAGTAGATAAATACCAATGTTAGATAATGTTTTTGAAAATTTTAACATCCTTTTACCTCTTTATAATTATTATTTCGCAATATTTCTAGTAAACTATTCATACTTTATTTTTAACATCTTATGCAAAAAAAATTTAAAATCTATAAACAATAATTTTATTTATCAATCATTTTTAAAATTATTAAAAACTAAATGTAATTAATAACGGACTTCTCCCCACATGTACTTGTGGAGGAAACAATGAAATTGAATGAGTTCAACAATATATTTCAAACAGAAAAAGATTGTTTGAAATATATAGCAAGTTTGAAGGAAAACAAATGTATGAGGTGTTCTTGAACAAATTTGAATACTTCTGATTTAAGAAGAATAAGATGTTTGAAATGTCATCAAACATTTAGTATTCTTCATGACACCATTTTTTACAAGTCACAAACACCTTTGACATCTTGGTTTTATCTCATCTTTAGATGAATAAACACCAAACATGGAATTCCATCAACTGATGTTGCAAAAGAATTGGGAGTAACTTTGAAAACTGCTTGAAGAATGGGTCATAAAATCCGAAGTGCAATTGCAAAACAAGAACCTCAATTCATTGTTGAGGGCATAGTGCAAATGGATGAAATGTATCTTTCACATATGGGTTTTAAAAAACAAGGAAGATCCTTAAAAAATAAAACTTTGATTGTTGGGATTTATGAAAAAACAACCAATAATTTAATTGTGAAAGTGTTGAAAAATGCAAATCAAAAAAATCTTTTGCAATTTGCAAGAAACCACATTTCTTCAAAGTGTGATGTACATACTGATTCTTGAAAAGGATATCGCCATTTTAAATCAGTTTTCACTAAGCATGAAACAGTTAACCATCAAGATGGCTATGTTTCAAAAACTGGTGTAAACATAAACCAGATTGAATCGGCATGAAAGCACATCAGACGAACATTTAAAACACATATCAAAGTTGAAAAACATCATGTTCATTTATATGCAAAAGAATCAGCATATAAATTCAATAACATACCTAGTTTTGAAACTGTAATGTTATGTTTGATTTAAAAATGTGGGGAGAAGTCCGTAGATAGGCTTTTCTCAGCATTTATGTGATAAAATTAAAAATAGTACATAAAGGGAGAAAAGCCATTAATAATTAAGTATCTAATTTTACATTTATCTTAACATTTAGCCGATATAAATCAACAATAATACGTAATTTAAATAGTTAATAATAACTATATCTTGTCTTTTAAACTTTAAAAATAAATATATTATCTTTATTGATTGTAAAATTTCAAAAAAAATGTTAAAAAAACTACAAACTAAATATAGTTTTTAACCTATTTACTTTGTTTCTCAAAGTAAATAGGTTTTTATTTTTAAAAGGAGAAAAAACATGAAAAAAATATTAAAAATAATAAGTGGTTTAATAATTATTACAAGTACAAGTTTAAGCGCTATTGGATGTTATAAAAATAACAATATTTATGATTTAAAAGTGTTACAATCAATAATTTGACAAGAATCAGCAGAAAGAAAAATATCCTTATTAAATACTTTTCGTGCAGCAATAAAACAGTATGATGATGTTATAGAAGCAAATAAAAAAATTTATCATTAGATGTTATTTACGCAACCGCAAATAAACCTAATGCCAAAAATGATGAAGAAGATAAAAATTACACTGTGCATTATAATGAATCAAAAATTGAAGCTAATAAATATGTACCTATTGTTATTACTGATTTGGATGAAACATTCATAAATAATATTGGTTTTTCAATTTATAAATTTTTTAATCCAAAAATGAAAGATATGGATTATGAATTTAAAAAATGAGTTGATCATCAAGTCAATTTTGAAGAACAACTTTATAATGGCGTTTTAGAATTTGTTAAACATGTATGAAAAAGTGGTGGTATTGTTTTATTTGATTCAAATCGTTTTCAAGGCGAAAATATCAAGTATGGAGATGAAGCAATACCAACTAAAAAACTACTAGAAAATAATTATTATCCAAAGGCATTTCTTGATAGTTATGTTTGATGAATGCAAGGAGTAATTAAATATAATTCAAATAATTATAAAGATTTAATATCAAAAGAAAATCGTTTTAATTATATTAATAATAACAATTTTAAATTATCATCAAAAGATAAAAATAGTATGCAAATAAAAAATTGAGAAAATGATTTAATACCAATAAAAAATGTACCATCACATATTGTAATGAGATTGGGTTATAACATTAATGATTTTAATTCTAATTTAACTAATTCAAAATTAATTGATAAAATATCATTAAAAAATGAATTAATAAATAATAAAAATTTTAATAACTTAATTGGTAAAGTGGGAGATGAATTTTGATTTACAAAAAATGAAAATGGAGAAATAATAGAACATTATTGAAAAGAAAATGAAAAAAATAGTTTAATTGATAGTGATCTAAAAAATCTGGTTTTGTAAAAGAAATTAAACCAGAAGAAGGAAAAATTGGTTGAAAAGAAACTTATGTACTGGTTGGCGGTAATGATGTATATGGTAATTTTTTATGAGATTTAGAAAAAAAATATGGTTCTAATTTAGATAATTGATTAAATTTACTAAAACATTATTTCAAAAAATATGAAAATATATGAAAATAATTTACAAAGTTAATATATTTGATATATATGTTTATTAATTAGACTTGGTGCAAAACCTTTAATTTTAACAATTTAACGATTATTATTAATATTAAAGGTGATAGTTATTATGTTGAAAAAATATAAAGATGATCAAGAATTTTATAGTTTAGTCGGCATAAAGCCACAAACATTTTATAAAATGCTTGAAATTTTAAAAATTGCTGAGTCTAAACAAACATATTATGGTGGTAGAAAAAATAAAATTGTAATTGAAGAGCGTTTATTAATGACTTTAGAATATTGAAAAGACTATAGTAGTTATAGAGTTATTGCAAAAAGATATAATATTAGTCATACTAGTTGCATTCGTAATATTTTTTGAATTGAAAATATTTTAATAAAAAGCGGAATTTTTAATTTACCTGGAAAAAAAGATTTAACAAAAAATAAAGGTACTAATAATAATTTGTTAGCTATTGATGCTACTGAAACTCCAATTGAAAGAATTAAAAAAAACTAAAATTACTTTTTTCAGGTAAAAAGAAACATCATTCTCTCAAATCCCAAATAATTATTGATATTTCCAATGGAAAAATTATTTCAACTGCTTTTTGTTTTGGAAGCATTCATGATTTTAAATTGCTTCTAAAATCTAAAACTTTTATTCATCCAGAAAAAAAGTTTTTGTTGATTCAGGTTATCGAGGTATACAAAATATTCATAAAAATACATTTTTGCCATTTAAAAAAAGTAAATACAATCAATTAACACCAATTCAAAAAGAATACAATAAAACTTTAAGTAAAATTAGAATTAAAATTGAACACGTATTTGCTAAACTAAAACGTTTTAAAATTTTAAGTTTAAAATATCGCAATAAAATACGAAGATTTGCATTAAGATTTAATTTAATAGCAGGAATATATAATTTTGAATTACCTTAGTTTTGCACCAAGTCTAATGTAAATTTTCAAAAAGATGTTAAAAATAACTACAAACTAAATATAGTTTTTAACCTATTTACTTTGTTTCTCAAAGTAAATAGGTTTTTATTTTTAAAAGGAGTAAAAAATGAATAAAGAAATTGAACAAGAAATAAAAAACTTAATGTTTAAAGAAATAAAAAAATTAAAAACATATGCTATTAATTATCATAATTACAAAAAGAAAATACAATTTAATGATATAGATATTCAAAATATAAATAATAGTATTGAAGATAAAAGTAAAAAAATTAATATAAACAGTATTATGAGAGAACATAATTATGCAAAAACATTACCTATTTTATAAAAAAATTTAATTTATTTATAAAAAGTTTTAATATCAAAAATAGTAAGAACATATGTTCTTACTATTTTTGTAAACTTTGGTCTTGATAATTTTTTCAATAATTTAAAATTACATCATCATTAAATAAATTAATTTCATTTTTCTTAATTCCTTTTTTTAATTTATTTATATTTTGTCATAATATATTTTGTAAAGGTATTGGATACTTTCATATTCGACGATTATTTTTAAATTCTTTCAAGTCTAACAGTTTATAAGAACGATTAGGAAATACTTTAACATCTAAATCATAATCAATGTATTTAACTGTTTGCGAATCTAAAATAAAAGGACTGGCAATATTACAATAATAATGAACACCATCATTACGAATCATACAAATAATATTGTATCAATCATTTTTAAAAAATAACCAAATTGCTGGATCAACGGTTGTTCATTTACGACCATTAATTTCAGTAATTGTTACATTCTCATTTACTAAAACTAAATATTTTTCAGTATCTTCTAAAACAATTGAATTATTTCAACTACGATATAAATCGCCATTATGCTTATATGCATGAATTGAAAGTATTTGCCCTTCTTTAAGGTACATATACATTTAAACCTCAACTTTCTGCAAATCATAAAACATAATAATTATACCATTATTTATTTAGTAAATAAAAAGCGAAAAATAAATTTATAATAATATTTATTTAAAAAAGAAAAAACTCCAAAAAGGAGTAGTAAAAAAACATAATTTTATTAAATGGGGCGACTGACGGGATTCGAACCCGCGAATGTCAGTTCCACAAACTGATGCGCTAGACCGCTACGCCACAGTCGCCATATTAGTTTTTATAAGTAAAACCGTTAAATATTATACAATAAATTTATGATTTTTTAATATTTTTTTTCATAAAACTACAAAAATAATCATCTAATTTTCGTATATAACAATAACAATAATAAAAAACAATGTTACTATTAACAATTAGAACACAATTTAAAATTAATAATTATGGTTAATTATTAATTTAAATACTCTTAAAATAAAGTTTTATTATGCCCTTAATAAAAAGCATAAAAATGTAATAGATAATATCTTATTAAATCAATTTATTAATCAAATTTTATTAACAATACTAACTTACAAGTAATTTAGATACTAATACTTATGATTAAAAATTTAGCAATATACTCATTCCTTTCTCAATTAATTTTAATTAAGAGCACTAAAAACAAAACAAAATAATAGTTTTAAAGATTGAAAAAACATTTAAAATTGGTATAATTTATACAATTTTAATTTATATATCTTATTAATCTTATTTTTAAAACTTTGAAAAAGTTATAATATACATTTTTATGTATCAAAAAATATTATTTTTAATAAATAGCAAAAAATATATAATAAAAGTTTAAATAAAATTAACTTTAATTATATTTAGAGGAAAAAGATATGAATAATAGTTTAAGTATAGTTACTAATACTACTTCTTCATTTCAAACCAATGAAGAAATATTTAATAAACAATCTAAAAAAAGAAAATGACAAGAATATGAACAAAGACCTGAAGTAAAAGCAAAAAAGAAAGAATATAGACAAAGACCTGAGGTAAAAGCAAAAAAGAAAAAATATGATCAAATGTGATACCAAAAAAATAAACAAAGAAATAAAAAATATGATCAAAAACCCGAAGTAAAAGCAAAAAAAGAAAAAATATTATCAAAGATCCGAAATAAAAGTAAGAAAGAAAAAATATGACCAAAAAAGACATCAACTTATTAAAGAAAAAGAAAGAGAATTGCAATATGATCATGTTTCTAGTTCAAAACAAATTTTTGATTTAAGTAATTTTAATAGTAATGATATGTATGGTGAACAAGTTATAAAAAATGCATTAAATAATTTAGAATTAGATTAATTAAATTTATTAGATAAAGCTATTGAACAATTGTTAGTTAGTGAAAAAATAGCAAAACAAAATGTTGAATGAAATAACAGTATTGTAGTTACAAGTAACTTAGATAGTGATATTTATGATTATAATTTAGCAACCGGACTTACTCTTTAATTAATTTTAATTATTAATATGTTTTAAATTTAAATTAAGAATTTTTAATTAAAAAAAAATAATAGGGAGTATAAGAAAAAAAATGATAAATATTATGACACTTGTTGCAAAATTTTTATTTTAACTAAATATTAATAAATATTTAAAATTAGTAAACCTAATTCATATACGTTTATTATTGTGAATAATAATCATCAATAAATGGAATTCTTCAAAATATTTCTGGATGATAAGTATAAGATATAAGAAATGCTAACAATCCTACACCAATAATAAAGAAAAATATATCTTTAAAATCAATATGGTATTGACGAAAACGTGTTCTTCTACCTTGTGGATCATAACCCCTTGAATCCATAGCGTATGCTAAATCTTCTGCTTTTTGAAATGAAGAAACTAATAAGGGAATAATTAATGATACTAACGCTTTAACTTTTTCTTTAAAATGACCATTTTTTAAATCTACACCACGTGATGCTTGTGCTTTTAAAATTCTGCCCGCTTCATCTAATAATGTAGGAATTGAACGAAGAGCAATAGAAATAATCATCGAAATAATATGTACTGGAAATTTAATTAATTTTAGTGGTAAAATTAAATCTTCTAATGCTAATGTTAAATCTAATGGTTGAGTTGTGGTTGTTAAAATTGTTGTAATTAAAATCATTAAATAAATTCTAAGAGCAATATAAATACTAACAAATATAGCTTTATACGATACTTTAATACCATGCCAACGTCAAATCATTCCTACATTAGGGCCATCAGTTAAAAAACAGTTAATTATAAATAAAATAAATGCCATAAATAAAATGGGGCGCATTAATTTTAATAACATCATAAAAGGTAATTTTGTACAAAAGAAAATCGTTATGACAGTAAAACCAATAAGAGCGTAACCTTCAAAACCAGTATGAAAAAAAAGTGAAGCAATTAAACAAATTAAAACTAGTAATTTAATTCTTGGATCTACACGATGAATGATTGAATTTAAAGGTAAATAACGACCAAAACTAACTTTCATTATTTATTACTCCTTACTTTTTATTGCTATTTTTTTTTGGATAATATTTTTGACAACTGGTCAATTAATTCTGAATCACTTCTAGCAGTAATTGTTGATGTATCAAATCCTGCTGCTTCTAATTTATATAAAAAACTATAAATTTTTGGTGGCTCAATTCCGGTTTCGGTAATTAATTTTTTATCTCTAAAAATAGTAATTGGATCTGCTTTTTTATAAATCTGTGTATTATGTAATACAATAACTTCATCAGCAACCATTAGTACGTGATTCATATTATGAGTTACTAAAATAATAGTTTTATTTTCTTTATGATTTAAATCATAAAATAAATTAATTAATTCTTTTTCACCATCGGGATCAAGTCCTGCTGTTGGTTCATCTAAAATTAAAGTATGACCTTGTAATGCCAAAATACCAGCAATAGCAACTCTTCGTTTTTGACCACCAGACAAATCAAATGGACTTCTTGATAAGTATGTTTCGTCTAATCCAACCAAATTAATATATTTTTTTGCTAACTCTCGTGCTTTATCTTTTTTCTCACCAAAATTAACTGGTCCAAACATAATATCTCGTTCAATAGTTTCTTCAAATAACTGATATTCGGGAAATTGAAAAACTAAGCCAATTTGTTTACGTATTTTTTTAATATCACGAATTTTTTTTTGATTAGCCTTAATAATAAAATCATTAATAGCAACCGAACCCGCCATTGGAACTAATAAACCATTAATATGTTGAATCATAGTTGATTTACCACTACCAGTTTCACCAATAATAGCAACTATTTTTTGTTCAACAATTTCAATAGTAATATCTTTTAATGCTTGATATTGATAAGGGGTTTTTGGAGAATAAGTATAACTTACTTCTTTGAATTTAATTGACATAAGCTAGAAATCAGCTCCTCTTCACTTAATGTTTCATTAATATTAATTCCCTTATTTTTTAAACCTAACGATACTTTTAAAACAAAAGGAATATCTAAATGAATACTTTGTAAAAACTCTCATTCTTTTAATATTTCAGATGGAGTTCCATAACGAACTAATTTACCTTTATTCATAACAATAATTTTATCGGCATTAATAATTTCATCCATATCATGAGTAATAGAAATAATAGTTTTATTGCGTTGTTCTTGTAATTTTAACATAATTTCTTTAACTTCTCGTTTACCTTTTGGATCAAGCATACTAGTTGCCTCATCAAAAATAATAATATCGGGTTCTAAAGCTAAAACTGAAGCAATAGCTACACGTTGTTTTTGACCACCAGATAATCATAGTGGTTCATGATCTAAATATTTTTCCATACCCACTGCCCTAGAAACTCTGTCAATAATTGCTGGCATATCACTGGGTTCAACTAAATGATTTTCCAAGCCAAAAGCAATATCATCACGAACAGTTGAACCTATAAATTGGTTATCAGGATTTTGAAAAACAATACCTAAGTGACGACGTAATTGTTTAATGTTTTTATTAGTAATTGTTTCACCAAATAATTGAATTGTACCTTTTTGTTTGTGTAAAACACCAATAATAATTTTTGAAAGAGTTGACTTACCACTACCATTATGACCAATTATAGTAATATATTCACCATGATTAATATCAAAACTAACATTATCAACGGCGTTATTGTATTCTGGTTTATAACGAAATTCAACATTTTTTAAACTTAATGAAATTTTAGATTTACTCATATTACTTCTAACTCCATTTTAAATATTATGCTAGTAAAATTATAACAGTAATTTTATATATATCAATTTATAATTTATAAAAATTATAAAAAAAGAAAAAAATGAACAATATCTGTTCAAAATTGAAGTAAAATTATTGTTCATTTTCTAATAAAATTTAGTTTATAAATTAGACTTGGTGCAAAACTAAGGTAATTCAAAATTATATATTCCTGCTATTAAATTAAATCTTAATGCAAATCTTCGTATTTTATTGCGATATTTTAAACTTAAAATTTTAAAACGTTTTAGTTTAGCAAATACGTGTTCAATTTTAATTCTAATTTTACTTAAAGTTTTATTGTATTCTTTTTGAATTGGTGTTCATTGATTGTATTTACTTTTTTTAAATGGCAAAAATGTATTTTTATGAATATTTTGTATACCTTGATAACCTGAATCAACAAAAACTTGTTTTTCTGGATGAATAAAAGTTTTAGATTTTAGAAGCAATTTAAAATCATGAATGCTTCCAAAACAAAAAGCAGTTGAAATAATTTTTCCATTGGAAATATCAATAATTATTTGGGATTTGAGAGAATGATGTTTCTTTTTACCTGAAAAAAGTAATTTTAGTTTTTTTTAATTCTTTCAATTGGAGTTTCAGTAGCATCAATAGCTAACAAATTATTATTAGTACCTTTATTTTTTGTTAAATCTTTTTTTCCAGGTAAATTAAAAATTCCGCTTTTTATTAAAATATTTTCAATTCAAAAAATATTACGAATGCAACTAGTATGACTAATATTATATCTTTTTGCAATAACTCTATAACTACTATAGTCTTTTCAATATTCTAAAGTCATTAATAAACGCTCTTCAATTACAATTTTATTTTTTCTACCACCATAATATTTTTGTTTAGACTCAGCAATTTTTAAAATTTCAAGCATTTTATAAAATGTTTTTGGCTTTATGCCGACTAAACTATAAAATTCTTGATCATCTTTATATTTTTTCAACATAATAACTATCACCTTTAATATTAATAATAATCGTTAAATTGTTAAAATTAAAGGTTTTGCACCAAGTCTATTAAAGTTTGGATAGGTTACACTTTATTGGACACTAATTACGTAGACAAGTGAACAAATTAGTTAAAAGAAAGGAACTATAATTATGGCCAATATTAACTCATATACCGACGAATTTAAGAAACAAATAGTAGCTTTATATCAAAGTGGTAAGTCAGTGTCTTGTCTTGCTAAAGAGTACAATGTTACAAGAGCAGCTACTTATAATTGAATTAAGCAATTTACTAATTCAGGTAGTTTTAAATCTAAAGATAATCGTTCTGTTGAAGAAAATGAATTAATTAAATTAAGAAAAGAATTAAAACAGTTACGAATGGAAAATGATATTTTAAAGCAAGCAGCACTAATAATAGGCATAAAATAGAGATTATTATCAATAATAAATGTAAATATAAAATTCGTACAATGTGTCGTTTTTTAAAGCTCTCTAAATCAACATATTATTTTAATTTCAAGAAAAAAGAAAAAAATCAAAATAATATGTATGATGAAGCTGTTATTAGTGCTTTTAAAGAAAATAAAGAAATTTATGGCACAAGAAGATTAAAAGTCATATTAGAAAACCAAGAAATTTATTTATCAAGACGAAAAATTAAAGAAATTATGAATAAACATAATTTAATATCAAAATACACTAAATTAAGACACAAAAATCATCATAATAAAGTCAATGATAGTCAAATAACTAATCTTGTTAATAGAAACTTTAAGAATAGGATTAAAAATGAAGTTATTGTTAGTGATTTAACTTATGTTCAAGTAAATGGTAAGTGAAACTATATTTGTTTATTAATAGACCTATTTAACCGCGAAATTATTGGACACTAATTACGTAGACAAGTGAACAAATTAGTTAAAAGAAAGGAACTATAATTATGGCCAATATTAACTCATATACCGACGAATTTAAGAAACAAATAGTAGCTTTATATCAAAGTGGTAAGTCAGTGTCTTGTCTTGCTAAAGAGTACAATGTTACAAGAGCAGCTACTTATAATTGAATTAAGCAATTTACTAATTCAGTTAGTTTTAAATCTAAAGATAATCGTTCTGTTGAAGAAAATGAATTAATTAAATTAAGAAAAGAATTAAAACAGTTACGAATGGAAAATGATATTTTAAAGCAAGCAGCACTAATAATAGGCAGAAAATAGTTTTAATTTTCAAAAAAACTCTTGATGAAATAAAAAAAATCATCAACCTGGCCTAAAATTTGATTTTATTTAATTTTGGGATTTATTTTTTTTACAAACTGAAATATAATGCTTCAGATTTTGCATAAGGTGATATTTTATAATGTTGGTATTTAAATTTTCATAAATTGAGGTAATTTTGAATATTGGTAAATCCAATGCCATGATAATGAGTAATAAATTCTTTTAAACTTGATTGTATTTTACTGATATTACTTAAATTTTTATAATTTAATTCTTTATTTTCTTTTGATTTAAATTTCTTGAGAGTACATTTTGTTTGTTTAGCTACTGTATCATATAGTATTTGCATATCACAAACTATAATTGATTTTTCTTCGATAAGCTTAGATGTTAAATTTTCTTGTACTCATTTTTTTGTTAATCTTTTAGTATTTGTTGTTTGAGCATAAATATTTTTATTTTCATCAATTGCCATTTCAATACAACAGTTTAAATCTTTAGCATTTTCTTCAATTCATTTTTTTCTTGGATCATCTGGATTTTTGAAATTTCCTTTATGAATTTCTTTGATAAAAGTTTCATCAATTTCAATTCTACCTTTTAATTTTGTGAATGGTTTTTGTGTTTTTGCTAATTGTGATGATTTCATAAATTTTTGACGATTAAATCATGCTGATGTTTTTGAAATTTTAGCAAATTGAGAAATAATATAAGCAGATTGACCTAACAATGACAATCAAATTATTCAATCTCATTGTTCATGAGAAAAATGACTTCAATGTAAAAAATGATTTCTTAAAGCATCAAAGCTACTTTTAAAATCTTTGCATAAATATTTTGGCTTATTATTCTTAAAACCATTTTTTACACATCAATAAGATTTACAATTTGGACATTGAATTCCTTTTTCTTTAAATTTTTTATCAATTGCATCTAATTTTTCTTTTTTCTCAATTTGTTTAATTCTATTTTTAAAATGTCTAATAATTTTTATAAATTCTTCATCTTTTTTGTTTTTTAAAACATCAATTAATTCATTATTAGTCACAAAAAATCACCCCTGATATAAAAATATTACTTTTAATTTTAAATTAAAAGTAATATCAAGATTTTTTGTGAAAATTAAAAGAAAATAGAGATTATTATCAATAATAAATGTAAATATAAAATTCGTACAATGTGTCGTTTTTTAAAGCTCTCTAAATCAACATATTATTTTAATTTCAACTTTAATTGTAAAATTAAAAAGGACACTTATATAAAAATTAAATTGTGTTAGTTCTATAATAGACTTGGTGCAAAACTAAGGTAATTCAAAATTATATATTCCTGCTATTAAATTAAATCTTAATGCAAATCTTCGTATTTTATTGCGATATTTTAAACTTAAAATTTTAAAACGTTTTAGTTTAGCAAATACGTGTTCAATTTTAATTCTAATTTTACTTAAAGTTTTATTGTATTCTTTTTGAATTGGTGTTAATTGATTGTATTTACTTTTTTTTAAATGGCAAAAATGTATTTTTATGAATATTTTGTATACCTTGATAACCTGAATCAACAAAAACTTGTTTTTCTGGATGAATAAAAGTTTTAGATTTTAGAAGCAATTTAAAATCATGAATGCTTACAAAACAAAAAGCAGTTGAAATAATTTTTCCATTGGAAATATCAATAATTATTTGGGATTTGAGAGAATGATGTTTCTTTTTACCTGAAAAAAGTAATTTTAGTTTTTTTTAATTCTTTCAATTGGAGTTTCAGTAGCATCAATAGCTAACAAATTATTATTAGTACCTTTATTTTTTGTTAAATCTTTTTTTCAAGGTAAATTAAAAATTCCGCTTTTTATTAAAATATTTTCAATTCAAAAAATATTACGAATGCAACTAGTGTGACTAATATTATATCTTTTTGCAATAACTCTATAACTACTATAGTCTTTTCAATATTCTAAAGTCATTAATAAACGCTCTTCAATTACAATTTTATTTTTTCTACCACCATAATATTTTTGTTTATACTCAGCAATTTTTAAAATTTCAAACATTTTATAAAATGTTTGTGGCTTTATGCCGACTAAACTATAAAATTCTTGATCATCTTTATATTTTTTCAACATAATAACTATCACCTTTAATATTAATAATAATCGTTAAATTGTTAAAATTAAAGGTTTTGCACCAAGTCTAATCTGTTTTATAGGTCACACCCAATTCCCTTGCAACATCGGTTGCTGGTATGCCATGCTTTGTGTTTATTCATCTAAAGATGAGATAAAACCAAGATGTCATTTGGGTCTGTGACTTATAAAAAATGGTTCCATAAAGAATACTAAATGTTTGGTTACAGTTCAAACATCGTATTCTTCTCAAATCAGAAGTATTCAAACTAGAAGAAGCACACCTGATGCATTTCATTATTTTCAACTTCGCTATATATTTCAAACAATCGTTTTCAGTTTGAAATATGCTATTGAATTCATTTCAATTCATTTTTTCCTCCACACTAGTACATGTGGGGATAATTTCCTTTTTTAATTCTTTCAATTGGAGTTTCAGTAGCATCAATAGCTAACAAATTATTATCAGTACCTTTATTTTTTGTTAAATCTTTTTTTCCAGGTAAATTAAAAATTCCGCTTTTTATTAAAATATTTTCAATTCAAAAAATATTACGAATGCAACTAGTATGACTAATATTATATCTTTTTGCAATAACTCTATAACTACTATAGTCTTTTCAATATTCTAAAGTCATTAATAAACGCTCTTCAATTACAATTTTATTTTTTTTACCACCATAATATTTTTGTTTAGACTCAGCAATTTTTAAAATTTCAAGCATTTTATAAAATGTTTGTGGCTTTATGCCGACTAAACTATAAAATTCTTGATCATCTTTATATTTTTTCAACATAATAACTATCACCTTTAATATTAATAATAATTGTTAAATTTTTAAAATTAAAGGTTTTGCACCAAGTCTAATGTAATTGTCTTTAAAACATATATATTAGTTTATTATTATTACTATAAATAAAAAATACAAACTTAAAATACTACCAATTGACTTTCCAATTGATAATACTACTACTTTTTCATCTAAAATAATAATTTAACAAGTTAATATTATTATTTTTTTTAAAAGAATACTATAAAAATAGTAGCACTGCTTATAAAAAAAATAAATAATATAAAAACTTTTTTCTAACTAAAAGCAGATTGTAATTCAAAGTTTTACACTTCAAATTACAATCTGCTTTAATAATTTTATATTATAACTTTATTTTAAATATTCTTTAATTGTAAAATTAAAAAGGACACTTATATAAAAATTAAATTAGACTTGGTGCAAAACCTTTAATTTTAACAATTTAACGATTATTATTAATATTAAAGGTGATAGTTATTATGTTGAAAAAATATAAAGATGATCAAGAATTTTATAGTTTAGTCGGCATAAAGCCACAAACATTTTATAAAATGCTTGAAATTTTAAAAATTGCTGAGTCTAAACAAAAATATTATGGTGGTAGAAAAAATAAAATTGTAATTGAAGAGCGTTTATTAATGACTTTAGAATATTGAAAAGACTATAGTAGTTATAGAGTTATTGCAAAAAGATATAATATTAGTCATACTAGTTGCATTCGTAATATTTTTTGAATTGAAAATATTTTAATAAAAAGCGGAATTTTTAATTTACCTTGAAAAAAAGATTTAACAAAAAATAAAGGTACTAATAATAATTTGTTAGCTATTGATGCTACTGAAACTCCAATTGAAAGAATTAAAAAAAACTAAAATTACTTTTTTCAGGTAAAAAGAAACATCATTCTCTCAAATCCCAAATAATTATTGATATTTCCAATGGAAAAATTATTTCAACTGCTTTTTGTTTTGTAAGCATTCATGATTTTAAATTGCTTCTAAAATCTAAAACTTTTATTCATCCAGAAAAACAAGTTTTTGTTGATTCAGGTTATCAAGGTATACAAAATATTCATAAAAATACATTTTTGCCATTTAAAAAAAAGTAAATACAATCAATTAACACCAATTCAAAAAGAATACAATAAAACTTTAAGTAAAATTAGAATTAAAATTGAACACGTATTTGCTAAACTAAAACGTTTTAAAATTTTAAGTTTAAAATATCGCAATAAAATACGAAGATTTGCATTAAGATTTAATTTAATAGCAGGAATATATAATTTTGAATTACCTTAGTTTTGCACCAAGTCTAATGAAAATAATAATGGTATTTTAAGAAGATATTTACCAAAATCTACAGATCTATCTTCATATAAACAAAAAGATTTAAATTTTATAGCATTTCAAATTAATTCTACACCCAGAAAATCGCTCTCTTATAAAAGACCAATAGATTTAATACAATTATTTTAAAAAACTGTCCCATTTATATTTACAACTCAGGTATTACCTTTTACTTTTTTAAAGTAAGAAAATAATAAAAAAATAACGGTATTTTATTATTTTTTTAATAAAAATCTTTATTTTTTAAAACTAAATTAATAGTTAAAAGATTATGAACAAAAAACCCATTATTTTTTTTGTTTTTTTTGTATTTCGCTATTCCCTTTTACCATTACACTATGTTATACTTACAAGGCGTGATTGTTATGTATAAATGCTGATACACTGATATCAGTTGTCATTATATCACATGTTTTGTTCTTTATTTTATTAAAAATCGTTCTAAGGAGGATATAGCCAATGGCAATCATAGGAGACAAAGTAAAAATTCGTTTAGAAAGTTATGATCACTCAGCTATTGACCAAATAGCACAGAAAATTAAAGATGTGTTAAAAAAAGAAGGTGCTGAAGTGGTAGGTCCAATTCCATTACCAACTCATAAAGAAATTTTCACTATTCTTCGTTCACCGCATAAACATAAAGATTCACGTGAACAATTTGAAAAGAGAACTCACAAAAGAATTATTGGTGCTCAATTATCACCAAAATCTTTAAATGCTCTAAGTGGACTTACTATCCCTAATAGTGTTAGTATCTCTTTGATAATCGAATCTAAAGATGAAAAAAAATCAACTTTAAATCAAGTATCAAAAAAGATTAATAAAAAAAATTATTAAAATCGATAAATATTAATTATTTACAACATATTCCAAGGAGGAAATTATGAAAGGAATCTTAGGTAAGAAACTAGGAATGTCACAAGTTTTCTTAAACAACGGACAACTAGTTCCAGTAACAATTATCGAAGTACAACCAAATGTAGTAAGTCAAGTTAAAACAAATGTAAAAGACAAATATAGTAGTTTGCAACTTGCAACGTTCGATCTTCGCGTTACTTTATCAAACAAACCAACAATTGGACACTTTAAAAAAGCCGACAGTCAACCTAAGCGCTTCGTGAAAGAAATTCGTAACATGAACGGATTTAATCATAAAGATCTTATTAATGTTGCTGACGTATTCACAGCAGGTGAATTCGTTGATGTCCAAGGAACTTCTAAAGGTAAAGGATTTACAGGACGTATTAAACGTCATAATCAATCACGTGGTCCAATGGGTCATGGATCAGGTTTACATCGTCAAATGGGTTCAACAGGTTCTATTAATGCTAACCGTGTGTTTAAATCACAACCAATGCCAGGGCAAATGGGAAATGTTAAACGTAGTGTTGCTAACTTAGAAGTTATTAAAGTAGATAAAGAAAATAATTATCTTTTAGTAAAAGGTTCAGTTCCAGGACCAAAACAAGGCTTTCTTGTTATTAAACAAGCAGTTAAAAAACCAATTCTCAAAACCCCAGTATCATTAGTTGTTAGAAATCAAAATACTACAACCGAAGTTACTGATGGTCAATAAAGTTAATTATGGAGGATAGCAAAATGAAAATTAATGTTGTTAACAACGCTGGAACAAAAGTTAGCGAATTAACTTTAAACGAAAAAATTTGAGGAATTGAACCCCACAAGCAAGCGCAGTTTGATAGTTTATTAAGTTATAATGCTACAAAACGTCAAGGAACACACGCTGTTAAAAGTCGTGCTGAAGTTGCTGGCGGTGGTAGAAAACCATGAAAACAAAAAGGAACAGGGAATGCGCGTCAAGGCTCAATTCGTTCACCACAATGAAAAGGTGGGGGGATTGTTTTTGGACCAAATACTGATCGTAATTATTTAATTGGATTACCAAAAAAAGTAAGAAGATTGGCAATAAAATCAGCATTGGCTGCCAAATTCCAAAATAAAAACATAGTTGTAATTGATGAATTAAACTTTGAAAAACCTTCAACTAAAATTATGTTAGAAACTTTAAAATTTTTAGAATTAGCAAACAATAAAACACTAATTGTTTCAGGAATAAGCAATAAAGAAACAGTTATTAAATCAGGTCGTAATTTACCTAGAACAACAACAATCACTGCTAATAGTATTAATATTTACGATTTATTAAATGCTAAAAAAGTATTGTTTACTACTGAGGCAATTAAAATCGTTGAGGAGGCTTTAATTTAATATGCATTTAAGTGAAGTTATAGTAAAACCAGTATTAACTGAGAAAACTTATAAACAAATGGCTGAAGGTATCTATACATTTACTGTTAACCGTAAAGCTAATAAAAGTCACGTTAAAAAAGCCTTTGAACAGATTTTTGAAGTTAAAGTAGCAGACGTTAATATTATTAATAGTAAACCAAAAACTAAAACTGTTGGTAGATTTGTTGGAAAAACATCGGCAGTAAAAAAAGCTCTTATTAAATTAGCTCCTGGTGAACAATTAAGTTTGTTTAGTTCTGAAGAACAAAGCTAATGAGATTGGAAGGAGAAAAAACAATGGCAATTAGAAAAATTAATCCCACTACTGCAGGAAGACGTAATATGACCGTTCTGGATTACAAACAGAACTTAACTATTGGTAATAGCCCTGAAAAATCTTTATTAGTAAATTTAGTTAAACAAGCTGGTAGAAATAATCAAGGTAAAATTACAGTAAGACATCAAGGTAATGGTCATAAGGTTAAATACCGTATTATTGATTTTAAACGTAACAAAGACAATGTAGTTGGAACAGTTAAAACAATTGAATACGATCCAAATCGTAATGCTAACATTTGTCTTATTTCTTATCTTGATGGTGAAAAGCGTTATATCTTAGCACCAAAAGGAATCAAAGTAGGAGATAAGTTATTAAGTGGTGAAAACAGTGATACTGTTAAAATTGATATTACTGTTGGTAACTGTTTACCATTATCACAGATTCCACAAGGAACAGTTGTTCATAATGTTGAATTAAAACCAGGTAAAGGTGGACAAATGGCACGAAGTGCTGGTGGTAGTGTTCAAATTCTTGGTCGTGATGAAACAGCTAAGTATACATTATTAAAATTAACATCAGGTGAAGTTAGAAAAGTATTAAGTAATTGTCGAGCTACAATTGGTACAGTTGGAAATGATGATCATAACTTAGTAAACATTGGTAAAGCAGGAAGAAATCGTTGAAAAGGAATTAGACCTACTGTTCGTGGTAGTGTTATGAATCCAAATGATCACCCACATGGTGGAGGAGAAGGTAAAGCTCCAATCGGAAGAAAAGCTCCAGTAACACCATGAGGTAAAAAAGCATTAGGTTTAAAAACTCGTGATAGTAAAAAAGCATCAAATAAATTAATTGTACGAAGAAGAAATGCAACAAAGTAGGAGGAAAGTAATATATGTCAAGATCTTTAAAAAAAGGACCCTTTGCTGATAGTCATTTATTAAACAAAGTAGAAACTCAAAATAAAAATAAATCAAAAAAAATTATTCAAACTTGATCTCGTCGTTCAACAATTTTCCCACAATTTGTTGGACATGCATTCGGTGTACATAATGGCAAAACACATTTACCTGTATATGTAACAGAAGATATGGTTGGTCATAAATTAGGAGAATTCGCACCCACACGTAAATTTGGTGGTCACGGTTCTGACAAGAAAAAGCGTTAGGAGATAGAAATTATGGAAGCAAAAGCTCATTTAGATAAATTACGCATTAGTCCAAGAAAAGTGCGTTTAGTAGCCGATTTAGTTCGTGATAATGCTGTTGCCAAAGCTCTAGTAATTCTAGCTCATGAAAAAAAACGCGCAGCACAGCCAATTATAAAATTAATTAATTCAGCAGTTGCTAATGCCGCTAATAACTATGGAATGGAAGCCAACAAATTACGTATTAAGGAAATATTTGTAAATGAAGGTCCAACTATGAAAAGATTTATGCCCCGTGCTCATGGTAGAGCATATCAAATCTTAAAAAGAACCAGCAAAATCACTATCGTGGTTAGCGATAATTAGGAGGTAAATAAGTAATATGGGTCACAAAGTTAGTCCAAATGGATTAAGATATGGTATCAATAAAGATTGACAATCACGTTGATATGCAACTAGTAACGAAGATTTAGCAAAATGAATTTTAGAAGACCATAAAATTAGAAAAGCGCTATTTGCACATTTAAAAACTTCTGGTGTTTCTAAAATTGAAATTGAAAGAACTAAATCACAAATTACCTTATTTATCCACTGTGTTCGTGTTGGTTCAGTTTTAGGGCAAGGCGGTTCAAACATTGAAGTATTAACAACACTAGTTCGTAAAACAATTAAAAATCGTAAAATAGGTATTAGAATTAATGTTGTTGAAATTAAAAATCCTGATATTGATGCGCAAACAATTGCTAATACATTAGCACAACAAATAAGCAATCGTATGTCACATCGTACAACACAAAAATTAGCAATTCGTAAAGCACTTCGTGCTGGAGCAAAGGGAATTAAAACTCGTGTTTCAGGAAGACTTGGTGAAGCGGATATGGCACGTGTTGAAGGTTATTCAGAAAGTAGTGTTCCTTTAGCAACATTACGTAGTAATATTGATTATGCTACTGCTGAAGCAAAAACAACTTTTGGTCAAATTGGTATTAAAGTTTGAGTATATAAAGGTGAAATTTTATCAGGAACTGACTCAACTCAACCTGAAATTATTTCAAAATATAATCAAAGAAATAATAACAATCGCCGAAATAATTACTCACAACAACCACGTAAGGAGGTAAAGTAAGATGGCTATACCTAAGAGATATAAACACTCTTGCGTCCACCGTTTAAGTTATGAAGGAACTGCAAAAGGTTGTAAAACAGTTGCTTTTGGAACTTACGGACTTCGTGCTGAAGAAGGTTCTTACATTACTGAAAGACAAATTGAAGCAGCCAGAGTAGCAATGACACGTTACATGAAACGTGGTGGAAAAGTTTGAATTAGAATCTTTCCACATTTACCAATTACTAGAAAACCAGCAGAAGTACGTATGGGTTCAGGAAAAGGTTCAATTGATCATTGAGTTTCAGTAGTAAAAGCAAAAACAGTTATGTTTGAAGTATCATATCCTAATGAAGCAACAGCACGTGAAGCATTGCGTCTTGCAATGCACAAGTTGCCAATCAAATGTAAAATTGTTACTAGAGAAATAAAACCAACAGAAGAAGTAAAGGTTGCTAAAAATTTAACAACAGAATTGGGTGAAGCAAATGGAAATGCAAGTAATTAAAAATAAATCAACTTTAGAATTACAACAACATGAAGAAACTCTTCGTGCGCAATTGTTTGCTTTACGAATTCAAAGTTCGTTAGGTAAACTAGAAACTCCGCATATGATAAATAATCTTCGTAAGGATATTGCTCGTATTAAAACTGAATTAACTATCAGAATTAATAATGGTGAAAAAATCAAACCATTACATATTAATAAAATGGTATTACCAGAAGAAAATAAAGAAAGCAAAAAAACTAAAAAAGTTGCTAAAGTGGATGATAAAAAAGATATTAAAGTTCAAACAATAACTAAATCAGAAGTTATTAAAGAATCAGATAAAATTGCTAAAAAAGAAGTTACTGAAAAAACAACTAAAGCAAAATCATCAAACAAAGAAGTTAAAAAAGTTACTACTACTAAAGTAGAAAAACCATCTAAAAAACCTACAGTTAAGAAAACTATGACACCAGCTAAGGAGGACAAAGAATAATGACAAATATTATTCCAAACAAACAACGTAAAACTTTTGTTGGAATTGTAAGTTCTGACAAAAATGATAAAACAATTACTGTTGTTGTTGAAACTTCAAAACGACATCCAATGTACCATAAAAGTTTTAAGTCAACTAAAAAGTATCATGCCCATGATGAAACTAACCAAGCTAAAATTGGTGACAAGGTTGAAATCATTTCAACTCGTCCACTTTCAGCTCTAAAACGCTTCCGTTTGTTAAAGATTATTGAATCTAAAACAAATAAAAAAGCTTAATTAACCAGGAGGATAAGAAAGATGTTACAAAATCTATCGTGAGCCAATGTGGCTGACAACACTGGTATTAAAGAAGTTATGGTTATTAGAGTTTTGGGTGGTAGTACTAAAAAATTTGCTAAAATTGGTGATATTGTTGTTTGTTCAGCAAAATCAGTAACACCTAATAGTGCAATGAAAAAAGGACAAGTTGTTAAAGCAGTTGTCGTACGTAGTAAATTTGGTGTAAAACGTAATGATGGTTCTTGTGTAAAATTTGATGATAATGCAGTAGTAATTATTAAAGAAGATAAAACGCCACGTGGTACTAGAGTATTTGGTGTCTTGGCTCGTGAAGTTAAAGAGCGTGGTTATAATAAAATTGCTTCTTTAGCAGAAGAAATTGTTTAGGAGGATGAAATAAATGGCAAGCAAAAAGAAACCAGTTATTAGTCTTGATACTAAATTAAAAAGAGGCGACCAAATTAAAATCATTGCAGGAAAGCATAAAGGTCATACCGGACCAATTATCCAAGTACTTCGTGAAAAAAATCGTGTTATTATTGAAGGTATTACTGCTAAGAAAAATAAAAAACCTACCCAAAATGATCAAAAAGGTGGAATTGTGGAAATAAAAACTAGTGTTCACATTTCTAATGTAATGATCCTTGATGGTAAAAAAGATAAAAAAGTAACAAAAATTGGGTACAAAATTGATAAAGATGGAAAAAAAATTCGTATTGCACGAAGATCTGAAACAGAATTACGATAATAAAGGAGTAACAGCATAAAAATGAATCGTTTACAAGAAAAATATAATAAAACTATTATTCCCCAATTGCAAAAAGAATTAAATTTTACATCAATAATGCAAGTACCCAAAATTGAAAAAGTTGTTATTAATATTGGCGTTGGAGATGCAAGTAGTAATCCAAAAGCCATTGATAAATCAGTATCTGAATTATCAAAAATTACTGGTCAAAAACCAATTATCACTAAAGCAAAAAAATCAATTGCCGGCTTTAAATTAAGAGCAGGAATGCCAATTGGTTGTAAAGTTACATTACGTGGCGAAAAAATGTATGATTTCCTTGATAAATTTATCTCAATTTCTTTACCAAGAATTCGTGATTTTCAAGGCTTATCAGCTAAAGCATTTGATCAAAATGGTAATTACACTGTTGGTATTAAAGAACAAATTATTTTCCCTGAAATTAATTATGAAGAAGTAGATAAAGTTCGTGGTATGGAAATCTCAATTATTACCACAACATCAAATAATGCAACAGCATTATTGTTATTAAAAAAAATAGGATTACCGTTTAAAAAACAAGGAAAGCAGGCGGCATAAGATGGCAAAAACTTCATTAAAAGTAAGACAAGCCCGTAAATCAAAGTTTAGTACGCAAGCATATACACGCTGTCAAAAGTGTGGCCGTCCTCATGCGGTTATTCGTAAATTTATGTTATGCCGTATTTGTTTTCGTGGTTTAGTATACCAAGGACAAATTCCTGGTATTAGAAAAGCATCATGATAGGAGGTATATAATTATGATGACAGATCCAATAAGTAATATTTTAACAGTTATTCGTAATGCTATTAGCGCTGCAGATAGCAGTAAACATCGAGTAGTTAGTGTACCTTCTTCAAAACAACTAGTTAAGATAGCTGATATCTTGCAAAAAAATGGTTATATTGAAAAATATCGCGTTACTAAAGAAAATCCTAGCAAACCTAAATTAGAACTTTTATTAGTTCATACTGGTAAAAGTCCAATTCTTGGTTTAAAAAGAATATCTAAACCAGGATTAAGAATGTATGCAAAATGTGAAGACTTACCAAGTGTGTTAAATGGTTATGGAATTGCAATCATTTCTACATCAAAAGGTATTATGACAAATAAACAAGCAAAAAAACTTGGTCTTGGTGGCGAAGTTCTTGCTTATGTATGATAAGGAGGAAACTATATGTCACGTATTGGTAACCGTATCCTTACCATTCCAGTAAATACTTCAATAACGCTAGATGCAAGTAACTTGTTAACTGTTACAGGAGCAAAAGGTTCTTTAAAAAAACTATTACCAAATGTTATTAAAATTAACGTTGATGAAGAGAAAAAAACAATTACTACAACAAGACCTGATGATAACAAAAAAAATAAACAACTTCACGGAACAACTAATTCATTAATTAATGGAATGTTAGTTGGTGTATCAACAGGTTTCATGAAAGAATTAGAAATAAATGGTGTTGGATATCGTGCTGCTGTTCAAGCTAATATCTTAAATTTAACATTAGGATATTCTCATCCTATTAAGTTTGAAATTCCGCAAGGAATTACCATTGTTGCTCCCAAACCAACAGTATTACAAATTAGTGGTATTGATAAACAATTAATTGGAGAAGTTGCAGCCAAAATTCGTAAATTCCGTAAACCAGAACCATATAAAGGTAAAGGAATTAAATATAAAAATGAACACATTCGTCGTAAGGAAGGAAAAGCTGCTGGTAAAGGTAAATAATCTTATACTGGCACTTAAGGAGAATAGAAAATGATTAATAAACAACAAGCTCGTAAAGTTCGTCATTATCGTATTCGTAGTACAATTATGGGTACTAGTGAAAGACCACGCTTAAATATCTTTAAATCTAATAATAGTTTTTATGCTCAAATTATTGCCGATACTGCTTCAAATACAATTATCGGTGTATCAACATTAACATTTAAAGATTTAGCATCAAAAAGCAATATAGATGCTGCTACTAAACTTGGAGAAACAATTGCTAATTTAGCTATTAAGAAAAAAATTAAAAAAGTGGTTTTTGATCGTGGTGGATATTTATATCATGGTAAAGTGAAAGCATTCGCAGAAGCGGCGCGTAGTGCTGGATTAGAATTCTAAAAAAGGAGAATTAAAAGTATGAGTTTAGAAAATAAAAAAAAAATTATTGATGATAAAGAAAATACTGAAGTTCAAAAATCAGTAGCAAAACCTTCTGTTAAAGCAGAAGTAAAAAATCCTGCTGGTAATGAAAATAAAATTAGACACACTAATTCATCACAACCAAGAAATAGCCACGATAAAAAAGAAAATAAAGTTCGTGAACCACGTAAAAATTTTGAACGTAAACCAAAAACTCCAAGTGAATTTATTGAAAAAGTGATTTGAATCAGAAAAATTAACAAAGTAACAACCGGGGGAAGAAGATTGCGTTTCTCTGCTGCTGTTGCTATTGGTAATGGTAAAGGAGTAGTTGGTTTTGGTATATCTAAAGCCAATGAAGTTCCTGATGCAATTAAAAAGGCAATTGAAGCTGCTCACAAAAATTTAACAACAATTACGATAACTAAAAACAATAATTCTATTGTTCATGAAGTTAAAGGTAAATATTGTGGAAGTGAAATTTTATTAAAACCAGCTAAAGAAGGAATCGGAATTAAAGCTGGTGGATCTGCTCGTGATATTTTAGAATTAGCTGGTATTCATAATATTTATTCAAAAGCATTTAGATCTAGAAATAAAATTAATTTAGCTAGAGCAACAATTGCAGGTCTTGACAATGTTAAACCAGCAGAATATTTTATAAAAAATAAAAATCTTACTACTAAGCGTAGTAATGGTTAGAGGTGGATTATGGAAACAACATTACATAACTTAAAGCCAACACCAGGTTCTCGTAAAGACATTAAACGTTTAGGTAGAGGAACTTCATCTGGAAAAGGTAAAACGGCTGGTAAAGGGACAAAAGGACAAAATGCCCGTACCGGTGGTGGAACAAGACCCGGATTTGAAGGAGGACAAACACCACTGTACCGTCGTATTTCAAAACGAGGGTTTACTAACTTTACTATAACCAATTATAGTATTATTAACTTAGAACAAATTGTTTTAATTAAAGAGCATGAAATAACACCTGAACTTTTATTTCAATTAAAATTGATTAGAAGTAAAAAAGATGGTATTAAAGTTCTTGGTAAAGGTAAATTAACAACACAAAAAACAATTAAAGCTCATAAATTTTCAAAATCAGCAATTACTGCTATTGAACAAGCCGGAGGAAAAGCGCAGGTGATCTAAGTGTTCACAACAACCCGTGAATTAATAAAAAAGTATAAAGAAGTTATAATTAGAATTTTATTTACCATTTTTATTTTATTTATCTTTCGTGTTGGAGCATTTATTACAGTTCCAGGAGTAACTTTGAATGAAGATTTAAGTAGCAGTAATAGTAGTGGTATTGAATTCTTTAATTTAATTTCAATGTTAGGTGGTGGTGCTATTAGCAGATTTTCTGTTTTTGCACTTGGAGTCTCACCTTACATTACTGCATCAATTATTGTGCAGTTATTATCAACTGATGTTGTTACTACTTTAACAAGATGGTCTAAATCAGGCGAAAAAGGTAAGAAAAAATTAGAGTTAATGAATCGAGTATTAACTGTCCCGTTTGCTATTATGCAAGGTTTTGCCACAATCTTTGGTTTACAATCTCAACATATTATTAGTGTTGATTGAAGTTCGGGATCGGGAGCAGCCGGACCAGAAGTTTTCTATTATGTATTGATTCCAGCTATTTTACTAGCAGGGACAATGTTATCATTATGAATGGCTGATCAGATTACTAATCGTGGTATTGGTAATGGAATTTCACTAATTATTTTTGGTGGAATTGCTGCTAATTTACCATTTAACTTAGCTTCAACTTTTAAGTATTGAGTAGGACCAGATACTAATAACGGTGTTATTTTTCAAGGGGCTTTAAAATTTGCTCTTTATTTTGCAGCCTTCCTACTGATTATTCTTGTTGTTGTATTCTTTAGTGAATCAGAGCGACACTTACCAATTCAACAAACTGGTAGTGGTTTAACTTTAAAGGGTGATAAAAGTTCTTATTTACCTTTAAAAGTTAACTCAGCCGGAGTAATTCCTGTTATTTTTTCTTCGGCACTAATTACTGCTCCAATGACAGTGGCACAAATTGTTGATCAAAATAGTGGTTTTGCTAATTTTGCTAGAAATTATTTATCTTTACAGTCGTGGCCGGGAATTAGTATTTTTGCTATAATGACAATTATGTTTACTTTCTTATATGCACAAGTGCAAATTAATCCCGAACAAATGGCTAAGAATTTTCAAAAATCAGGAACTTATATTCCTGGCGTTCAGCCAGGAAAGGAAACAGAAATTTATATTAAAAGAATGTTAAATCGTTTAAGTACGATTGGTTCCTTTTTCTTAACTGCTGTTGCAGTAACTCCATTTTTGATTTCTAAATTTACTAATCTACCTTCTTCATTAGCAGTTGGTGGAACCGGATTAATAATTATGGTTGGAGTAGCATTAGATACAACAAAACAAATTAAGGGACGAATTACTCAACATTCATTCTTAAATTATAAGGACAACAAAGATGTTAAAGAACACTTATGGTCTTAGGGGTTAACGATGAATTTAATTATTTTAGGTCCACCAGGATCAGGGAAAGGGACACAGTCACAGTTTCTGAAAGAACAATATAATTTAATGCATTTATCAACTGGTGATTTGTTTCGTGATGAAATCACAAAACAATCACCAGTAGGTAAAAAAGCTCAAACTTATGTTAATAAGGGTCAATATGTTCCTGATGAGATTACAAATGAGATTATTAGTAATACTTTAAAAAATATTAAACATAATTTTATTCTTGATGGTTATCCAAGAACAATCTCACAAGTAGCATCATTAGATAAAGTATTAACAAGTTTGAATGAAACGCTTTCAATGGTATTGTATCTAGATATTAATGAAGAAACAGTTATTAAACGTTTGTCTTCAAGAGTTACTTGTCCTCAATGTAAAGCAATTTATAATCTTAATTTCCTACCACCAAAGATTACTGGTATTTGTGATAATGATGGGGTAAAATTAATTAAGCGAATTGATGATAGTGATGAAAAGACAATTATCAATCGTTTAAAAACTTACAAAGTAGCAACGGCACCATTGGTAGATTCTTATCAAGAACGTGGACTGTTAAGAACAGTGGATGCCAACCAAGATAATAGTGATATTAAAGAACAAATTAAATCATATTTATCATCATTAAAAGGAAATAAAAATAATGGTTAGCATTAAAAGTCAAAGTGAAATTCAAAATATCAAAGCCGCTAGTCAAGTTGTAGCACTTATTCATAAAGAGTTAGCAAAGATAATAAAAGTTGGAATAACTGGTAAAATGCTTGATAAAGTGGCAGCACAAATTATTAAAGAAAATAATGCTGAACCTTCTTTTTTAAATTATCATGGTTTTCCTGCCACAATTTGTGTTTCAGTTAATGAACAATTAATTCATGGCATTCCTAATGATAAACCTTTTAAAAT
The DNA here is from genome assembly GCF_964030805.1 of Spiroplasma endosymbiont of Zeiraphera isertana. Lineage (GTDB taxonomy): Bacteria > Bacillota_I > Bacilli_A > Mycoplasmatales > VBWQ01 > Spiroplasma_E. The sequence goes on along the minus strand of NZ_OZ034965.1, from coordinate 2,219,088 downwards.
GAATGATATTGTGAAAATTGATGCTGGTGTTGCTGTTAATGGTTATCATGCAGATGCTGCCTTTACAATGTGTGTTGGTGGGAAACCAACACCAGAACAAGCAAAACTTATTAATGTGACTAAAGAATCATTAAATAAAGCAATAGCAATTATTGCACCAGGAGTTAGAATTGGTGATATTAGTAACGCCATTCAAACTTATGTAGAAAGCGAAGGCTTTTATTTACCAACATCGTATACTGGGCATGGTATTGGTAAAAAACTCCACGAAGACCCAGCTATTCCTAATGTTGGTAAGCCCAACACTGGAATAAAATTGAAGTCAGGAATGACAATTTGTATTGAACCAATGGTTCAAACAACAACCGATAAAATTCTGGTTTTAAGTGATAAGTGAACAGTAGTTGCTGCTGATAAACAGCAAACCGCTCACTTTGAACACACTATCCTAGTAACTAATGATGGATGTGAAGTACTAACAATACTTAATGAAAATCAAAAAAATAATGAGGAATGTAATTAATGGCTAAACCAAAACAAGTAGTTAAACCCAAGGTTCAAAAAGTAAAAAAAACTAATGATAGTACTATTGAATGTGAAGGTATAGTAATAGAAGTCTTACCTAATGCTAGATTTAAAGTAAAGTTGAATGAATATGACTTTACTCCTATTGTAAGACCATCGGGTCGTATGCAAACACATAAAATTAAAATTATCAAAGGTGATCATGTAAAAGTTGAATTATCAACTTATAATTTAACTGAAGGACGAATTACTTTTCGTAACAGAATGGCTACTACACATTTACCGATAAATAAAGATGATAAAAACAAAGAAAACTAATAGTTTAACAGGAGGAAAATGATGAAAGTACAAGCATCAGTTAAAAAAAATTGTGACAAATGTCAACCAATCAAACGTAAAAAACGTAATGTAATCATTTGTGAAAATCCTAAACATAAGCAACGTCAAGGATAGAAATATTAAGGAGGAAAAATAAATATGACATCAAATACTAACAATGCAAGTCGAAGAATTGCGCAAGTAAATATTCCTGGAAATCAACATACAGTAATTGGTTTAACAAGAATTTATGGCATTGGTCGCAGCAAATCTTCAGAAATATTAAAAGAACTAAAAATTGAAGAAACTAAAAAAATTAATGAATTAACAGAAAAAGAATTAAGTTCAATTAGTCAATTAATTGAAAAGAAATATAAAACTGAAGGTGAATTAAGACGTGAAGTGTCTTTAAACATTAAGAGATTAATGGAAATTGGATGTTATCGTGGTATTCGTCATCGTAAAGGATTACCAGCCAGAGGACAATCAACAAAAACTAATGCAAGAACTTGCAAGGGACCACGTAAAACGGTTGCTAACAAGAAAAAAGCAAGTTAATTAGGAGGAAAAAAATAATGAATATAAAAACAACAGTAAAGAAAAAAATTAAAGTTAATCCTAATTTTATTAAAGCAAAAGCATTTATTAAAGCAAGTTTTAATAATACTATTGTTACTATTACTGATCTTAATGGTAATGTTATTGCTTGATCGAGTGCTGGAGCAGTAGGTTTCAAAGGAACTCGTAAATCAACTCCTCACTCAGCACAGTTAGCAGCTGAAGCTGCAGGTAAAACTGCTATGGAACACGGAGTTAAAATTTTAAGTGTTTTTGTTAATGGAACAGGACCAGGAAGAGAACCATCAATTCGTAGTTTACAAGCAGTAGGTTTTGAAATCAAAGATTTAAATGATGTGACACCAATCCCTCATAATGGTTGTCGTCCACCAAAAAAACCAAGAAAATAAAGTAGGTGAAAATAAAACATGGAACAACAATTTTTAAAACCAAAATTTAGTTTAAACGGTGAAAATAGTGCTATTAATTACAGTGAATTTATTGTGAGTCAATTAGAACGTGGTTATGGAACAACTTTAGCTAATGCCTTAAGAAGAACATTGTTATCTTCAGTACCAGGTATTTCTGTATATGCAATTAGAATAAGTGGTGTATCTCATGAATTTACTGCAGTTAAAGGTGTAATTGAAAATGTTTCTGAAATAATTTTAAATGTTAAGGACTTAGTTTTAGCTTTTGATGGTGATATTCAAAAGGACGAAAAAATTGCTAATTTAAAAATTAGTATTACTGGTGAACAAGATATTACTGCCGGAGATATTATTTGTCCAACTGATGTTAGAGTAGTTAATCCGGAATTAATTATTGCTCGAACAACTTCAAGAAATGTTCTTTTTGAAATGGAATTAATGGTAAAGAAATCTCGTGGTTATTCTTCATTTGAGGAAAATAAAAAAGAAATTGCTAATAGTTCAGGCATTATTGCTATTGATTCAAACTTTTCACCTGTTGAAAAAGTTGATTATAAAATTGAACCTGTAACTAAAACATTAAAGGGTATTGAATATGAAAAATTAATTCTTGGTGTACAAACTAATGGTTCAGTTAAAGCAGCATCAGCTATTGCAATGGCAGCTAAAATTTTAATGAGTCATATTGAGTTTTTTGTTAATTTAGATGATAATGTTAAAAACTTTGAAGTTATTTCAATTACTAATGAGCAAGAAAATAATGATTTAAACAAAGCCTTAGAAGAGTTGAATTTAACTGTTCGTTCATACAATTGTTTAAAACGTGATGGTTATAAAACTTTGGGTGATATTGTAACTAAAAGTTTAGATGAAATTAAACAAATTAAACATTTAGGTTCAAAATCAATTAAAGAAATTGAAGATTGTGTATCCAAACATAATTTAGAGTTTGCTATTAAAAACTAAGAAGGAGGATAAGAAAAAATGTCATATATTAACGATATCGGAAGAAATAGTGCTAAAGTAGATGCTGAAATCCGTAATTTAGCAAGTGAATTAATTGTTCATGGAAAATTAGTTTTGTTAGAAAAAAGAGCAAAAAGATTACAAACATTTATTGAACCTTTAGTAACGTTAGCTAAACGTGGTGATTTGCATTCAAGAAGAATGGCAATTGCTAAATTGCGTAAAATTACAACTAAAGAGCATCCAAAGGATTGTGTTATTCCAACATTATTTGGCAATATTGCTGAAAGATATAAAGACCGTAAAGGTGGATATACAAAGTTAATTAAAGTAGATAATAGAACTGGTGATAATACACCAATGGTACTAATTACTTTTGTTTAATTAAAAATATTAAAGCAAGAAAATTTTTGGAAAGAGTAAAGCATTTTTATGTTTTCTCTTTTTTATATGTTGACAATTTTAAATAAAATTGTATTTTTTAATACAATTATTGATAAATATTTTTTATGGTATTTTTATTATAGTTACAGTAAATATTAGTGCGCTTTGAGTTGAAAGAGAATTTGGATTTCAAAATAACTTAATTAAATCACATGCTGATAAAGATATTAAAGAATTTATTTTAAATTCAAATGCTGATAAAAATTTTGATAAACAATCACTTTTTGTTAAATTAGGTATGTTTTGAAAATTAGATCAGGCCTTTGTTAATCAAAAATAGTATTCTTTAAAAGAATAAAAACAGAAATTGCTATTAATAGTAAATTCTATTTTTATGACATAGTAATTTTGATTTTTTTGGTTTTATTTTTTATATAAGACTTGGTGCAAAACTAAGGTAATTCAAAATTATATATTCCTGCTATTAAATTAAATCTTAATGCAAATCTTCGTATTTTATTGCGATATTTTAAAATTAAAATTTTAAAACGTTTTAGTTTAGCCAATACGTGTTCAATTTTAATTCTAATTTTACTTAAAGTTTTATTGTATTCTTTTTGAATTGGTGTTAATTGATTGTATTTACTTTTTTTAAATGGCAAAAATGTATTTTTATGAATATTTTGTATACCTTGATAACCTGAATCAACAAAAACTTGTTTTTCTGGATGAATAAAAGTTTTAGATTTTAGAAGCAATTTAAAATCATGAATGCTTCCAAAACAAAAAGCAGTTGAAATAATTTTTCCATTGGAAATATCAATAATTATTTGGGATTTGAGAGAATGATGTTTCTTTTTACCTGAAAAAAGTAATTTTAGTTTTTTTTAATTCTTTCAATTGGAGTTTCAGTAGCATCAATAGCTAACAAATTATTATTAGTACCTTTATTTTTTGTTAAATCTTTTTTTCCAGGTAAATTAAAAATTCCACTTTTTATTAAAATATTTTCAATTCAAAAAATATTACGAATGCAACTAGTATGACTAATATTATATCTTTTTGCAATAACTCTATAACTACTATAGTCTTTTCAATATTCTAAAGTCATTAATAAACGCTCTTCAATTACAATTTTATTTTTTCTACCACCATAATATTTTTGTTTAGACTCAGCAATTTTTAAAATTTCAAGCATTTTATAAAACGTTTGTGGCTTTATGCCGACTAAACTATAAAATTCTTTTAATTTTCAAAAAAACTCTTGATGAAATAAAAAAAATCATCAACCTGGCCTAAAATTTTATTTTATTTAATTTTGGGATTTATTTTTTTTACAAACTGAAATATAATGCTTCAGATTTTGCATAAGGTGATATTTTATAATGTTGGTATTTAAATTTTCATAAATTGAGGTAATTTTGAATATTGGTAAATCCAATGCCATGATAATGAGTAATAAATTCTTTTAAACTTGATTGTATTTTACTGATATTACTTAAATTTTTATAATTTAATTCTTTATTTTCTTTTGATTTAAATTTCTTGAGAGTACATTTTGTTTGTTTAGCTACTGTATCATATAGTATTTGCATATCACAAACTATAATTGATTTTTCTTCGATAAGCTTAGATGTTAAATTTTATTGTACTCATTTTTTTGTTAATCTTTTAGTATTTGTTGTTTGAGCATAAATATTTTTATTTTCATAAATTGCCATTTCAATACAACAGTTTAAATCTTTAGCATTTTCTTCAATTCATTTTTTTCTTGGATCATCTGGATTTTTGAAATTTCCTTTATGAATTTCTTTGATAAAAGTTTCATCAATTTCAATTCTACCTTTTAATTTTGTGAATGGTTTTTGTGTTTTTGCTAATTGTGATGATTTCATAAATTTTTGACGATTAAATCATGCTGATGTTTTTGAAATTTTAGCAAATTGAGAAATAGTATAAGCAGATTGACCTAACAATGACAATCAAATTATTCAATCTCGTTGTTCATGAGATAAATGACTTCAATGTAAAAAATGATTTCTTAAAGCATCAAAGCTACTTTTACAATCTTTGCATAAATATTTTTGCTTATTATTCTTAAAACCATTTTTTACACATCAATAAGATTTACAATTTGGACATTGAATTCCTTTTTCTTTAAATTTTTTATCAATTGCATCTAATTTTTCTTTTTTCTCAATTTGTTTAATTCTATTTTTAAAATGTCTAATAATTGTTATAAATTCTTCATCTTTTTTGTTTTTTAAAACATCAATTAATTCATTATTAGTCACAAAAAATCACCCCTGATATAAAAATATTACTTTTAATTTTAAATTAAAAGTAATATCAATATTTTTTGTGAAAATTAAAATAAAATTCTTGATCATCTTTATATTTTTTCAACATAATAACTATCACCTTTAATATTAATAATAATCGTTAAATTGTTAAAATTAAAGGTTTTACACCAAGTCTATTTACTAAATTCTTTACCACGATCAAAAGTAATGGTTTTAACTGTTCCTTTTTGTAACTTTGAAATAAATTTTATTATACTTTTCGTAATATTTTCTTTTAATTTTCACAAAAAATCTTGATATTACTTTTAATTTTAAATTAAAAGTAATATTTTTATATCAGGGGTGATTTTTTGTGACTAATAATGAATTAATTGATGTTTTAAAAAACAAAAAAGATGAAGAATTTATAAAAATTATTAGACATTTTAAAAATAGAATTAAACAAATTGAGAAAAAAGAAAAATTAGATGCAATTGATAAAAAATTTAAAGAAAAAGGAATTCAATGTCCAAATTGTAAATCTTATTGATGTGTAAAAAATGGTTTTAAGAATAATAAGCAAAAATATTTATGCAAAGATTGTAAAAGTAGCTTTGATGCTTTAAGAAATCATTTTTTACATTGAAGTCATTTATTTCATGAACAACGAGATTGAATAATTTGATTGTCATTGTTAGGTCAATCTGCTTATACTATTTCTCAATTTGCTAAAATTTCAAAAACATCAGCATGATTTAATCGTCAAAAATTTATGAAATCATCACAATTAGCCAAAACACAAAAACCATTCACAAAATTAAAAGGTAGAATTGAAATTGATGAAACTTTTATCAAAGAAATTCACAAAGGAAATTTCAAAAATCCAGATGATCCAAGAAAAAAATGAATTGAAGAAAATGCTAAAGATTTAAACTGTTGTATTGAAATGGCAATTGATGAAAATAAAAATATTTATGCTCAAACAACAAATACTAAAAGATTAACAAAAAAATGAGTACAAGAAAATTTAACATCTAAGCTTATCGAAGAAAAATCAATTATAGTTTGTGATATGCAAATACTATATGATACAGTAGCTAAACAAACAAAATGTACTCTCAAGAAATTTAAATCAAAAGAAAATAAAGAATTAAATTATAAAAATTTAAGTAATATCAGTAAAATACAATCAAGTTTAAAAGAATTTATTACTCATTATCATGGCATTGGATTTACCAATATTCAAAATTACCTCAATTTATGAAAATTTAAATACCAACATTATAAAATATCACCTTATGCAAAATCTGAAGCATTATATTTCAGTTTGTAAAAAAAATAAATCCCAAAATTAAATAAAATCAAATTTTAGGCCAGGTTGATGATTTTTGTTATTTCATCAAGAGTTTTTTTGAAAATTAAAAATATTTTCTGATTTATGATTTTTAGTTGCTAAAGGAATTGTGGTTTTTGATCATATATCAGCCAAAGTAATAATAGAACTTTTATGATCTTTGCCAATGATAGTATCACCTTCTAAATGACCAAATTCTTGTATATTTTTAATATTAGGAATGATTAAATTTCTTTCATGAATAGACTTACAATTATTAATTTTGCCCCTAGTTTCTTTTTGTTTGTGAGATTTATTTTTGCCTTTTCTCAATAAGTTATTTTCATCAAAACCCATTCGATTTGTTTTAAACATGTTATATAAAGTTTTTGTTGAAATACTTTTTATTTTATTTTCCTTTAAAAAGTTAACAATTATATCAAGAGCATACTTTTTAGTAATTAACAAATGATTAATACTATTAATTTCTGTTAAAGTTAAAATTATTAATTTTCTGCCTGCATTTTGTTTATTTTTTTGAAATTGATTCAATATTTCTAATGGCAATAAGTTTTTATTTAATAATCTACAAACTCTATGTACAGTTGATTTACTATAATCAACAATTTTTGCTATTTTACGAATCGAAAATCCATAATTTTTATATTCTTTTATTGCTATTATTGATTCAATACTCAGATACTTATACATTGCGCTAATTCCTTTCTTTTCTTAATTATAGAACTAACACAATTTAATTTTTATATAAGTGTCCTTTTTAATTTTACAATTAAAGTATCAATATAAAGAAATTAAAAAACATAAAAAAGAATGTCATTTATGTAAACAACATTCAAATAAAATACAATTGGAGGAATAAAAAATGAATTTTTCAATAGAATTAATATCAGCAGTAATAGGGGGAGCAGTTGCTAGTGGAATATCTATTACTTTAGCATTTCTATTATTTGGAAAATCAATAAAAAAATCAAAACAATCAAATTTAGCAAAAGAATTAAAACGTAATAAAGAATTAGAATTTATTACGGCAAATATTAAACAATTAAATCTCATTTACAATTAGAAACTACATCAACTGCTAAATTACTTGATAGTTTTAATGTAGATAAAGAACAAGTAGATAATTTTGTTTTATTACAAAAATCTAAAAAGAAATAATTATCAGAAAAAGATAAACAAAAAGCAACTAAATTTAAAATTTAAAGGGTTTAAATATCCTTTATTTTACATTAAGGAGTAAATTATTATGGCAATTAAAGACCCGATTTTATTTATAACAATTGAAGAATTTAAAAATTCTAAATATTTTAATGAATTATTATTTGATAAAGTAACTACTCCAGATAATTAAATTTGATTTGCAATATCTGTAGCAAGTAATAATATTGATTATTTAAGTGGTTTTACTATTTCAAAAAAATGACCAGAAATAACACCTACAGATTTTACAGATAATATTCAAACAGCAACTACTCATTATGTTAGATTTTTATTAACTAAAGATGTTGATTATTTACGTGGTCAAGGTTCAATTAGTCAAGGTGGATTAACTTATAGTGAAACTAATCCAGATGACCCATATTTTATACCTCCAGAAGTATTTAATTGTTTAAGAAAAATTAAAGAATATCCAAATATTAAAGGTTTTAATTTAAAAGGTATAGAATCACAAAAAAATAATTGATTTAATAAATTTATTTCAAATTATGGTGAAGATAGTCCATTAAATGCATATATACCATATAATAATATAAAATCATTAGATATTAGAACTAAGATTACTATTACTCATCCACAAAATATGTTAATACCAGTTGTTAATATTGACACAACCGGTATTAAAACTGATATTGATAATTCATTATGAGAAGTTGATCAAGATAATACTAATTTTATTAAACCAAAAGATGATAAAGGTATTGATGCTAATAGTAAAAGAATTATTGATGTTGGAACTCCTACATTTTTAAGTGATGCTAGTACTAAAGAATATGTTGATAGAAAAATAGATGAAGAATGTGGATATTTAGATACTATTAAACAAAATAAATTAACAGCAGGTAAAAATATTACTATTTATGATGATATTATTAGTGCTAATGGTGGTAGTGGTTAATCATTATGAGAAATAAACCCTAATAATTCAAATATTATTCAACCTAAAGAAAAAAGAATTATTACTTCAAATAATACTAGAATTGTTGATATAGGAGACCCTGAACAACCACAAGATGCTGTAAATAAAAGATATGTTGATAATAAAATACAGCCAATTCCAAGTATTCCACAATGAAAAGAAGTTGGAACGAAAGTTAATATAAATCACATTAAATATATTTTTAAAACAAATACTAAATATAAAATTTATTATAATTTTGAAAGCCAAACAAGTATTAAAAAATTTACTTTTATTTGTAAATAATTTTTATATGGTGAGTTAAATACTGAGGTTCAAACTTTGGATTGAGATAATATTAATGGTAGAATAATGCTTTCTTTACAAACGCAGAAGGATACAATTGCTATTGTTAGTGACCCCACAAGATATGGTCAACTTTTAAAATTAGAAGAATTACAGGAATAATATTATGAATAAAGAGTTTACTTATTTAAATGAAATTAGTTATTGATTATTAAATAAAAGTGATTTTACTCATAGTGAATATAATCTTAGTGGTAGTAGATATTCAAGTAAAACATATAGTATTGCAGAAGAATTAGCAATATTAATAGCAATTTCAATTAAAGTTAATAAATAAATTGCTATCTATTGTTTTCGTAAATTAAATAAAGATATTAATGATTTAGTTAAAGAAATATATAATGCTTTAATAACAATTCATTTTAATGATTATAAAGATTTTACTTTAAAATATCCAAATAAACAAGCAGATTTTCGTTTTAAAGGTAGTAAATCTTTTATTAGAGTTATGGGTGTATATAGTAATTCAAATGATAGAATACCTTTAAAAGGACTTTCTCGTAGTGAAATAAAAGGTTTTGATTTAGCAATTGAATGATGTGAAGAAGCAAATGAATTTAGTCAACAAGAATTTCAAGCAATTACATTTGCATTAGGTAATGCTAAAAAAAGAATTAAAATAAAAAGTTGTAATCCAGATAATATTTATCAATATTTTATTGAATATATGAATAAAATAGTACCTTTTAATTTAGAAATTATGCAAGAAAATAATGAACAAATTAAATCAGTATTTGATAATAATATATTTAAATTATTTCATTATTCAAATTGAAAAGTAAATTCTCATAATTTGACATTAGATATGATTAATGATTTAGAAGAATTAAAAGTATTAGACCCTATTAAAGCACAAAGTTGATATTATGGTGTACCTAGTATTCTTACTGGTGCTATATTTGCAAGATATTTAGATAAAGTAGGTACTAAATTAGATTTTCAAGTACAAAGATTAACTGGTGGATTAGATATTGGTATGGCAACAATTTCAAGTGGTCATCCAACTGCTGCTTCATTATGATTTATTGGTGAAAATGAAAATAGTAGAAGAGCTCATAAAGAAAGTGAATTTTATCATAGTAATGTTACTATGCAATATAAAGATACTGATACTTTAGCAAATGATATTATTAATTATTATTTAAATGAAAGTAAACGTTATATAGCAATGTTATTTGGTTTTATTTGTTATGTTGATTATGGTAATGGTGGATTAGTATTTATGGATGTTTTAAAAAGTTGAGTTAAAAAACGTAATATAACATGATTAAAATTTATAGCAGTAGATAAATCAATTTTATATTTAAATGATAGAATTGATTTTACAACAATTTGTATGCTTAAAAATATTATTAGTTTTAATTGAGAAAAATGTCCAGAAACTAAAAGACAATATAGTTGAATGCAATGATTAGATAAAAAGAAATTAGATAGTAATAATAATACTCTTAAAATGTTAGATTTACATGATGATACTTGAGATAGTGATATGTATGCTTTAATGCATGAAATGAAATGATTAATTAATGGTATTAATAATAAATTATTAATTAATAAAAATAAATTTAATGGTGATGAATTATGATAAATACAATGGAATATTTAAGTTGTGATAAATCAAATTGATATATTGATATACCTATGATTATTGCTCAAAAATCAACTAAATTATGATTAGGTAAAGGTTTTTTTTATTTAATTCAAATAAAAAAGAAATATTAGATTATTTAAATGAAATGAATTTAAAAGATAAATGATTAGAAAAATTTTATAAATTTGGTTTACAAAATAGTTTAATGGGTAAAGTATTTATAATGATTATAGTTAATGAAGATAATAGTAAATCACTTAAAATATTACCTAATAGTTTTTGTGGTAGAGTTGCAAAATATAATGAACAAGAACAAGCAGCAGAATTTTATTTGATTAATGAACAAGCAGATAGTGCAACTTTAACTTGAGTAACAATTCAAAATGGTAAAGTTAAATATGAAACATATAAAGATAATAATAAAGATATTATTTTAGGTTCTACAAGAACAAAATTAAAACCAAATATAACTCCATTAAAAACTTATGAAATTAAAAATCCATTTAATTATATACCTATTTTTGAAATAACTAAGACTTTTATCCCTTTATGTACTATTTTTAAATTTTATCACATAAATGGAGATAAAAGCCTACCTAGGAAATTATCCCTGCATGTATTTAAATCAAACACAAAATTACAGTTTCAAAACTAGGTATGTTATTGAATTTATATGCTGATTCTTTTGCATATAAATGAATATTGTGCTTTGAAACTCTTATGTGTGTTCGGAAAGTTCGTCGGATGTGCTTTCATGCTGATTCAATCTGGTTTGTGTTTACACCTGTTGGTGACACATACCCAACTTCATGATTTACGATTTCATGTTTGGGATAGAAGTTTTTGAAACTTACATATTCCTTCCAAGAATCCGTAAATAGACAGCACTCAGTAAAAATGTGTTTCAATGCAAATCTTAAAAGGTTTTTTTCATCTGCATTTTTCAGCACCTTCACAATTAGTTTGTTGCTGGTTTTCTCATAAACTCCAACAATCAAAGTTTTATTCAACAAGGATCTTCCTTGTTTTTTAAAACCTAAATGTGAAAGATACATTTCATCCATCTGTGCTGTGCCATCAACAATGAAACCTGCATCTTGATTTCCAATTCTAGTCCTGATTTCATGACACATTCTTCAAGCTGTTTTATAGGTCACACCTAATTCCCTTGCAACATCGGTTGCTGGTATGCCATGCTTTGTGTTTATTCATCTAAAGATGAGATAAAACCAAGATGTCATTTGGGTCTGTGACTTATAAAAAATGGTTCCATAAAGAATACTAAATGTTTGGTTACAGTTCAAACATCGTATTCTTCTCAAATCAGAAGTATTCAAACTAGAAGAAGCACACCTGATGCATTTCATTATTTTCAACTTCGCTATATATTTCAAACAATCGTTTTCAGTTTGAAATATGCTATTGAATTCATTTAAATTCATTTTTTCCTCCACACTAGTACATGCGGGGATAATTTCCATAACTAATTTACCAATAATAAATTTATATGGTAATGCTACAACTTTAAATGCTTATCCAGATTGTAAACCAGTATGAGATTTAATTTGAGATTTAAATCGTGTAATTAGACAAAAAAGATTAGAAAGAGAATTAAATGTTACTACTTTATTTGCTGCATTAGATAATGAAACAGTTAAAGAAATGCAAGAAAATGGTAATATTGCAGAAAATCCTAAAAAAGATATGTTTGTTAATGTTGGTAGTGCTGGTTATGATAAAAATGGTAATGGTGGTATGCAAATTATTCAAGGTGACTCTAAATTTAATGAATATTGATTAGATTATAATGGTACTGCTAAAGCAATATTTAATGGTGCTGGTTATGATTATGATGAACACGGTAATGATGTTTATACTAATAAAACACAAAGTATGTTTAATAATAAATTTGATATGGAAACAACAGAAATTAAAATAGCATTTTATAGTGCTTATTTTTATCGTATATTTGATTTACTTCTTATTAGTGAAAATTTATGAAATGGTATTGGTGAAAGACCTTATTCATTTAAATTTATACCTATAGCAATGACTGACCAAATTATACAAGACCAAATTATTAATTCAAGATCAAATAATGGCACAATGACAATAATTGAAGCAATTGGTGAATATGATAATATTGACCAACTTATGGCTGAAAATAAATTAGAAAATATTATTAATGAAAATCAAAAAATAAATAAAGATTTAGGAGATAATGAAAATGAGCAGACATCAACAAATACAATTAATGAAACACGCTCACATGAGATTAAAAATGCAACAAATATTAATTAAAAGACAAAGTCATTGAAAAATATTTCCATTTATTATAAATAATGGTGCAATACCTTTAACTGAAACTGGTTATAAACCAATTAATAGTAAAATTAGTGATTTTGGTCAATATGAATTAATTTTAACTGGTAATACTCCGGTTGTTTGTATTTGAAAAAATAGTATTAAAATATATCAAAAAAATAAAGGAATTATTAATCAAGAAACTCATAAAGTTACAGGTCAAGATGAATTTTATACAAAAGAATATAAAATTGGAGATTATTGAAATGCTTATTTAATTGATGATACAAGTGGTGTTGATTTTAGTAATTTACCAAATAATCAAATATTTAAAACAATACAAACTAAAAGACAATATACTTTAGTTATGTTTGAAGAACATATTACAATTGATGATTATTTACAATTTTTTGTTGTATTTAATGATGAAAATGAAAATATAGGTGGTAATAGTTCTAAAAATCAAGATAGACAATTATTATATATTTCAAATGTAACAAATTATTATAGTTCTTATAATGGTGCATTTAGTATGCAAGTTTTAACTTTTAGTAGTTTAAATGATAGAGTAGTTGCAAGTGGTCAAAATACACTTTATTTTGTACAATATGCTTCACCAGGTAGTGGTTATGCTTTTCCTACTATTCAAGAAGGAAAAGTAACCTTAAATCGTACTTTAATGAATGATGTTGGTGTAAGATATAGTCATAGACAATCATATGGATTAGAATTATTATCAAGTTGTTATTATTATGGAAGACCAATAATTCAAGGTCAAGAACCAATACAACAAGGAACAGAAGAAATATTTGAAAGTAAAGTATTTGCTTCAAGAAGATTATTTATTGCTGGTAATAATGAAAAATCTACAACTAATATTAAAAATAATGGTGGTTTACTTGCTGGAATAAATGATAAAATAACAACAAGTAGTCATCCAGAAACTACATTTTATAATATTATGGATGCAAAACCTACTGGATTTACTAATTTTAAAAATTTTACAGAATGATTAAAAACTTCATTAAATTTTCAAGATAATTTATTTGTAACAAAAGATTTTAAAGGTATGCTTTCTTTTGATAAAGATAAAGCAAGATTAAGTAATGGTACATCAGTAGGAGAAGCAAAATTCTTTTGAGATAGTGAATGAAATATAAATAATTTAACGGGTAATTATAATGTTGATATGAGTAGTAATTTTAAATATAAAGACCCAGATACTCATTTAATTATAGGAAGTCCAACTGTTGATTATTCAAAAATAAGTCAAAAATATATGTCAGCAATATTAAATTTTAATAGTGTAGTATTTTCACCATTAATACAAATGCCTTATGATAGTCAACAATGATTACCATTTGCTTTAAGTGATATTCCTTTAATTGGTAAATTATTAAATGCTTTAACATTAGGGATTTGAAGTAGTTGAGTTATTACTCAAAATGTTCAACAATATAAAAAAATGTTATATTTTAATGGTTTTATGAGTGCATTTTTTACAAGTAATTTAGAAAGTATTATTGGTAATGATGGTTTAATTCCTTTAAATGCATTTACAAATGATAATGATTTTACTATTGGTAAATTATTAGGTGCAAATGTTTCAACAACTGCTATGACTATGAAATTAAGTGATAGAGTAAGTGTTTATCCATGAGACCCTAGTTCTGGTCATAAATTAGAAGTAAAAGAACAAATATCAACTGTAGATTTATCACAAAAGAACAATAATAAAGTTTATATATTAGCAGAAGATACAGAGTTTTTAGATATAGCAAGTCCTTTTACAAATGAAGATAAAGATTGTCAATGAAATCCAACAAGTAATGGAGTTATTGATGGTTCAAATTATGCTTATATTATTGATACAATTGTTACTCAAAGTTTACATCAAGGTGAAGAAAGACATACATTTTATAGTGATAATCCTTTTACTTATCAAGGTGATTATAATGAAATATCAATTGCACAATTTCGTTATAATAATATGGGTTATTTAACTGGTAATGCTTTTAATTGAACAACTTTATATAAATTAAATCATGATGAATATGAAGAAAGTGAAGAAACTACATTTAGTTATCCTGCAAAAATATTACCACCAAGTCCACAAAATATAGCAAAATCAATAATTATTATTCCAGATTTAAAAATAGAATTAAATTATAAAGATATACCATTAGTAACAACTCCTAACAATTCTATTACCGATAATACTGAAGAATGATTTAATAATAATAGTCCGGTTTCTAAAAATATAGATATAGATATTAAATCAAAATTAGACCCTACATTATTAATTAATACTTTTAATGATTTAAAAAGATTTTATAAATCAGTAACTATTTATTATAATTATAATGTAAACTCTGTAAGTGAAAAACATGGTAGTGGTTATAATACTAAAGAAAGTTTTAATCCAGCAAAAGAATTAAATAGTTCGATTGAAATTAATTTAAATGATTTAATATTTTCAAAGTCAATACCTAACATTGATAAAAAGAAGCATTTTGAAAAAGGTAAAATTGGTACTCATTCTTCTGGGTATGCTTATGCTTATTATCAAGGTAATAAATCACAATATAATTTAGTAACTTATGAATTCACAGTAATTGCTGGTACTGAAGCAAAAATTAGTAATAATAATCTTTTAATTTTCACAAAAAATCTTGATGAAATAAAAAAAATCATCAACCTGGCCTAAAATTTGATTTTATTTAATTTTGGGATTTATTTTTTTTACAAACTGAAATATAATGCTTCGGATTTTGCATAAGGTGATATTTTATAATGTTGGTATTTAAATTTTCATAAATCGAGGTAATTTTGAATATTGGTAAATCCAATGCCATGATAATGAGTAATAAATTCTTTTAAACTTGATTGTATTTTACTGATATTACTTAAATTTTTATAATTTAATTCTTTATTTTCTTTTTATTTAAATTTCTTGAGAGTACATTTTGTTTGTTTAGCTACTGTATCATATAGTATTTGCATATCACAAACTATAATTGATTTTTCTTCGATAAGCTTAGATGTTAAATTTTCTTGTACTCATTTTTTTGTTAATCTTTTAGTATTTGTTGTTTGATCATAAATATTTTTAGGCAATTATCCCTGCATGTACTAGTGTGGAGGAAAAAATGAATTGAAATGAATTCAATAGCATATTTCAAACTGAAAACGATTGTTTGAAATATATAGCGAAGTTTAAAATAATGAAATGCATCAGGTGTGCTTCTTCTAGTTTGAATGCTTCTGATTTGAGAAGAATACGATGTTTGAACTGTAACCAAACATTTAGTATTCTTTATGGAACCATTTTTTATAAGTCACAGACCCAAATGACATCTTGGTTTTATCTCATCTTTAGATGAATAAACACAAAGCATGGCATACCAGCAACCGATGTTGCAAGGGAATTGGGTGTGACCTATAAAACAGCTTGAAGAATGTGTCATGAAATCAGGACTAGAATTGGAAATCAAGATGCAGGTTTCATTGTTGATGGCACAGCACAGATGGATGAAATGTATCTTTCACATTTAGGTTTTAAAAAACAAGGAAGATCCTTGTTGAATAAAACTTTGATTGTTGGAGTTTATGAGAAAACCAGCAACAAACTAATTGTGAAGGTGCTGAAAAATGCAGATGAAAAAAAACCTTTTAAGATTTGCATTGAAACACATTTTTACTGAGTGCTGTCTATTTACGGATTCTTGGAAGGGATATGTAAGAAACTTCTATCCCAAACATGAAATCGTAAATCATGAAGTTGGGTATGTGTCACCAACAGGTGTAAACACAAACCAGATTGAATCAGCATGAAAGCACATCCGACGAACTTTCCGAACACACATAAGAGTTTCAAAGCACAATATTCATTTATATGCAAAAGAATCAGCATATAAATTCAATAACATACCTAGTTTTGAAACTGTAATTTTGTGTTTGATTTAAATACATGCGGGGATAATTTCCTAGGTAGGCTTTTATCTCCATTTATGTGATAAAATTTAAAAATAGTACATAAAGGGATAAAAGCCTATTTTTATTTTCATCAATTTTTAATTTTCAAAAAAACTCTTGATGAAATAAAAAAAATCATCAACCTGGCCTAAAATTTTATTTTATTTAATTTTGGGATTTATTTTTTTTACAAACTGAAATATAATGCTTCAGATTTTGCATAAGGTGATATTTTATAATGTTGGTATTTAAATTTTCATAAATTGAGGTAATTTTGAATATTGGTAAATCCAATGCCATGATAATGAGTAATAAATTCTTTTAAACTTGATTGTATTTTACTGATATTACTTAAATTTTTATAATTTAATTCTTTATTTTCTTTTGATTTAAATTTCTTGAGAGTACATTTTGTTTGTTTAGCTACTGTATCATATAGTATTTGCATATCACAAACTATAATTGATTTTTCTTCAATAAGCTTAGATTTTAAATTTTCTTGTACTCATTTTTTTGTTAATCTTTTAGTATTTGTTGTTTGAGCATAAATATTTTTATTTTCATCAATTGCCATTTCAATACAACAGTTTAAATCTTTAGCATTTTCTTCAATTCATTTTTTTCTTGGATCATCTGTATTTTTGAAATTTCCTTTATGAATTTCTTTGATAAAAGTTTCATCAATTTCAATTCTACCTTTTAATTTTGTGAATGGTTTTTGTTTTTTTGCTAATTGTGATGATTTCATAAATTTTTGACGATTAAATCATGCTGATGTTTTTTAAATTTTAGCAAATTGAGAAATAGTATAAGCAGATTGACCTAACAATGACAATCAAATTATTCAATCTCATTGTTCATGAGATAAATGACTTCAATGTAAAAAATGATTTCTTAAAGCATCAAAGCTACTTTTACAATCTTTGCATAAATATTTTTGCTTATTATTCTTAAAACCATTTTTTACACATCAATAAGATTTACAATTTGGACATTGAATTCCTTTTTCTTTAAATTTTTTATCAATTGCATCTAATTTTTCTTTTTTCTCAATTTGTTTAATTCTATTTTTAAAATGTCTAATAATTTTTATAAATTCTTCATCTTTTTTGTTTTTTAAAACATCAATTAATTCATTATTAGTCACAAAAAATCACCCCTGATATAAAAATCTTACTTTTAATTTAAAATTAAAAGTAATATCAAGATTTTTTGTGAAAATTAAAATCATCAATTGCCATTTCAATACAACAGTTTAAATCTTTAGCATTTTCTTCAATTCATTTTTTTCTTGGATCATCTGTATTTTTGAAATTTCCTTTATGAATTTCTTTGATAAAAGTTTCATCAATTTCAATTCTACCTTTTAATTTTGTGAATGGTTTTTGTGTTTTTGCTAATTGTGATGATTTCATAAATTTTTGACGATTAAATCATGCTGATGTTTTTGAAATTTTAGCAAATTGAGAAATAGTATAAGCAGATTGACCTAACAATGACAATCAAATTATTCAATCTCATTGTTCATGAGATAAATGACTTCAATAGACTTGGTGCAAAACTAAGGTAATTCAAAATTATATATTCCTGCTATTAAATTAAATCTTAATGCAAATCTTCGTATTTTATTGCGATATTTTAAACTTAAAATTTTAAAACGTTTTAATTTAGCAAATACGTGTTCAATTTTAATTCTAATTTTACTTAAAGTTTTATTGTATTCTTTTTGAATTGGTGTTAATTGATTGTATTTACTTTTTTTAAATGGCAAAAATGTATTTTTATGAATATTTTGTATACCTTGATAACCTGAACCAACAAAAACTTGTTTTTCTGGATGAATAAAAGTTTTAGATTTTAGAAGCAATTTAAAATCATGAATGCTTCCAAAACAAAAAGCAGTTGAAATAATTTTTCCATTGGAAATATCAATAATTATTTGGGATTTGAGAGAATGATGTTTCTTTTTACCTGAAAAAAGTAATTTTAGTTTTTTTTAATTCTTTCAATTGGAGTTTCAGTGGCATCAATAGCTAACAAATTATTATTAGTACCTTTATTTTTTGTTAAATCTTTTTTTCAAGGTAAATTAAAAATTCCGCTTTTTATTAAAATATTTTCAATTCAAAAAATATTACGAATGCAACTAGTATGACTAATATTATATCTTTTTGCAATAACTCTATAACTACTATAGTCTTTTCAATATTCTAAAGTCATTAATAAACGCTCTTCAATTACAATTTTATTTTTTCTACAACCATAATATTTTTGTTTAGACTCAGCAATTTTTAAAATTTCAAGCATTTTATAAAATGTTTGTGGCTTTATGCCGACTAAACTATAAAATTCTTGATCATCTTTATATTTTTTCAACATAATAACTATCACCTTTAATATTAATAATAATCGTTAAATTGTTAAAATTAAAGGTTTTGCACCAAGTCTAATGTCCAAATTGTAAATCTTATTGATGTGTAAAAAATGGTTTTAAGAATAATAAGCAAAAATATTTATGCAAAGATTGTAAAAGTAGCTTTGATGCTTTAAGAAATCATTTTTTACATTAGACTTGGTGCAAAACTAAGGTAATTCAAAATTATATATTCCTGCTATTAAATTAAATCTTAATGCAAATCTTCGTATTTTATTGCGATATTTTAAACTTAAAATTTTAAAACGTTTTAGTTTAGCAAATACGTGTTCAATTTTAATTCTAATTTTACTTAAAGTTTTATTGTATTCTTTTTGAATTGGTGTTAATTGATTGTATTTACTTTTTTTAAATGGCAAAAATGTATTTTTATGAATATTTTGTATACCTTGATAACCTGAATCAACAAAAACTTGTTTTTCTGGATGAATAAAAGTTTTAGATTTTAGAAGCAATTTAAAATCATGAATGCTTCCGAAACAAAAAGCAGTTGAAATAATTTTTCCATTGGAAATATCAATAATTATTTGGGATTTGAGAGAATGATGTTTCTTTTTACCTGAAAAAAGTAATTTTAGTTTTTTTAATTCTTTCAATTGGAGTTTCAGTAGCATCAATAGCTAACAAATTATTATTAGTACCTTTATTTTTTGTTAAATCTTTTTTTCCAGGTAAATTAAAAATTCCGCTTTTTATTAAAATATTTTCAATTCAAAAAATATTACGAATGCAACTAGTATGACTAATATTATATCTTTTTGCAATAACTCTATAACTAATATAGTCTTTTCAATATTCTAAAGTCATTAATAAACGCTCTTCAATTACAATTTTATTTTTTCTACCACCATAATATTTTTGTTTAGACTCAGTAATTTTTAAAATTTCAAACATTTTATAAAATGTTTGTGGCTTTATGCCGACTAAACTATAAAATTCTTGATCATCTTTATATTTTTTCAACATAATAACTATCACCTTTAATATTAATAATAATCGTTAAATTGTTAAAATTAAAGGTTTTGCACCAAGTCTATTATAAACACATGTGATTATAATCTCAATTTAGTGAAGCATTATCATGATTTAATGGTACTTCACTCATATTATCACTACAATATTGACTAGTTGTTTCACTATTAATTGTGAATCTATTATCATTAATTAATCTTGCAGTTTCATTATTAAATGGTGTTTCTTGCATTTCTTCAACATGATGAGAAGTTTCAATAGGTAATAAATTATGGATAATTTCACTTGCACCAGCAATTATGGTAGGTACTGCATAAGCATTATTAAAATCATTATTAATACCCATAGCAACACTACTTGATATTAAACAACCACCAGTAGCCATATTACATATCTTTCTTATTGCTTCAAATTTATTATGTATTAACTCAGTTAATCCACTAATAAGATTTGATATACCATAAGCATTTAATGAAATATAAGTATCTCAATCCATTAAATGATTATCTGTACTATTTTTACTAAATAATAAATCATTTGGAAATGGATTAACTGGCGTTGTATTTGGAAATGGATTAGGATTTGGATTAATTGAATTATTAGTAAATTTAGCATAATTTGATAATCCAATTGTTCCTAAACCAAGTAAGATTTTTTTACTACTATTAATTAATTTAGTTTTAGTATTTGGTCTTTGATTTAAATTTCATATATCTAAACCTAATTTTTTACCAAATAATAAACTATTAATTGAACCTAAAACCGGATTACCTATTACTTGTCCATAATAAGCACTTGTACCTATCATTGCTGATAATGGACTAATTGAAGAACGAATTATTTTTAATAAAGTATAATTATTTGATTGTATATTGTCAGAAATTGGCATTTGTATTAACTCCTTTTAATAAATTAGTTTGTTTTTCTATTTTAATTATTACTTTACCTTCACAATGTATATTATCACCAACACATATAGCATAATTATCATGTACATCGCTAACAATAAAATAATCATTTCTTAATTTAGGATATTCATCTAATAAAATTGCTCTAATATCATTACTTGTAGTTAAATCTTGTGGTTTATCAGAATAAATAGTAATATGTGCTTTTTCATTAGACTTGGTGCAAAACTAAGGTAATTCAAAATTATATATTCCTGCTATTAAATTAAATCTTAATGCAAATCTTCGTATTTTATTGCGATATTTTAAACTTAAAATTTTAAAACGTTTTAGTTTAGCAAATACGTGTTCAATTTTAATTCTAATTTTACTTAAAGTTTTATTGTATTCTTTTTGAATTGGTGTTAATTGATTGTATTTACTTTTTTTAAATGGCAAAAATGTATTTTTATGAATATTTTGTATACCTTGATAACCTGAATCAACAAAAACTTGTTTTTCTGGATGAATAAAAGTTTTAGATTTTAGAAGCAATTTAAAATCATGAATGCTTCCAAAACAAAAAGCAGTTGAAATAATTTTTCCATTGGAAATATCAATAATTATTTGGGATTTGAGAGAATGATGTTTCTTTTTACCTGAAAAAAGTAATTTTAGTTTTTTTAATTCTTTCAATTGGAGTTTCAGTAGCATCAATAGCTAACAAATTATTATTAGTACCTTTATTTTTTGTTAAATCTTTTTTTCCAGGTAAATTAAAAATTCCGCTTTTTATTAAAATATTTTCAATTCAAAAAATATTACGAATGCAACTAGTATGACTAATATTATATCTTTTTGCAATAACTCTATAACTAATATAGTCTTTTCAATATTCTAAAGTCATTAATAAACGCTCTTCAATTACAATTTTATTTTTTCTACCACCATAATATTTTTGTTTAGACTCAGCAATTTTTAAAATTTCAAGCATTTTATAAAATGTTTGTGGCTTTATGCCGACTAAACTATAAAATTCTTGATCATCTTTATATTTTTTCAACATAATAACTATCACCTTTAATATTAATAATAATCGTTAAATTGTTAAAATTAAAGGTTTTGCACCAAGTCTATTGTATTCTTTTTGAATTGGTGTTAATTGATTGTATTTACTTTTTTTAAATGGCAAAAATGTATTTTTATGAATATTTTGTATACCTTGATAACCCGAATCAACAAAAACTTTTTTTCTGGATGAATAAAAGTTTTAGATTTTAGAAGCAATTTAAAATCATGAATGCTTCCAAAACAAAAAGCAGTTGAAATAATTTTTCCATTGGAAATATCAATAATTATTTGGGATTTGAGAGAATGATGTTTCTTTTTACCTGAAAAAAGTAATTTTAGTTTTTTTTAATTCTTTCAATTGGAGTTTCAGTAGCATCAATAGCTAACAAATTATTATTAGTACCTTTATTTTTTTTTAATTTTCAAAAAAACTCTTGATGAAATAAAAAAAATCATCAACCCGGCCTAAAATTTGATTTTATTTAATTTTGGGATTTATTTTTTTTACAAACTGAAATATAATGCTTCAGATTTTGCATAAGGTGATATTTTATAATGTTGGTATTTAAATTTTCATAAATTGAGGTAATTTTGAATATTGGTAAATCCAATGCCATGATAATGAGTAATAAATTCTTTTAAACTTGATTGTATTTTACTGATATTACTTAAATTTTTATAATTTAATTCTTTATTTTCTTTTGATTTAAATTTCTTGAGAGTACATTTTGTTTGTTTAGCTACTGTATCATATAGTATTTGCATATCACAAACTATAATTGATTTTTCTTCGATAAGCTTAGATGTTAAATTTTCTTGTACTCATTTTTTTGTTAATCTTTTAGTATTTGTTGTTTGAGCATAAATATTTTTATTTTCATCAATTGCCATTTCAATACAACAGTTTAAATCTTTAGCATTTTCTTCAATTCATTTTTTTCTTGGATCATCTGGATTTTTGAAATTTCCTTTATGAATTTCTTTGATAAAAGTTTCATCAATTTCAATTCTACCTTTTAATTTTGTGAATGGTTTTTGTGTTTTTGCTAATTGCGATGATTTCATAAATTTTTGACGATTAAATCATGCTGATGTTTTTGAAATTTTAGCAAATTGAGAAATAGTATAAGCAGATTGACCTAACAATGACAATCAAATTATTCAATCTCATTGTTCATGAGATAAATGACTTCAATGTAAAAAATGATTTCTTAAAGCATCAAAGCTACTTTTACAATCTTTGCATAAATATTTTTGCTTATTATTCTTAAAACCATTTTTTACACATCAATAAGATTTACAATTTGGACATTGAATTCCTTTTTCTTTAAATTTTTTATCAATTGCATCTAATTTTTCTTTTTTCTCAATTTGTTTAATTCTATTTTTAAAATGTCTAATAATTTTTATAAATTCTTCATCTTTTTTGTTTTTTAAAACATCAATTAATTCATTATTAGTCACAAAAAATCACCCCTGATATAAAAATATTACTTTTAATTTTAAATTAAAAGTAATATCAAGAGTTTTTTTGAAAATTAAAATTATTTTTTGTTAAATCTTTTTTTCCAGGTAAATTAAAAATTCCGCTTTTTATTAAAATATTTTCAATTCAAAAAATATTACGAATGCAACTAGTATGACTAATATTATATCTTTTTGCAATAACTCTATAACTACTATAGTCTTTTCAATATTCTAAAGTCATTAATAAACGCTCTTCAATTACAATTTTATTTTTTCTACCACCATAATATTTTTGTTTAGACTCAGCAATTTTTAAAATTTCAAGCATTTTATAAAATGTTTGTGGCTTTATGCCGACTAAACTATAAAATTCTTGATCATCTTTATATTTTTTCAACATAATAACTATCACCTTTAATATTAATAATAATCGTTAAATTGTTAAAATTAAAGGTTTTGCACCAAGTCTATTATAGAACTAACACAATTTAATTTTTATATAAGTGTCCTTTTTAATTTTACAATTAAAGATTCATAAAATTCTTTTAGCATTATTAGTAGATATGAATGATATAAAAGGTTTTACGCATGATTTTGTATTAAAAGAAAATGATTTTGAACTATTTATTAAACTGTTAATGGCTAATTCACAATTAAAAACTAATATTTTATATAATCCTGTTCATTGTGCACGAATTATTATTGATGCATATAATAGAGGAATTATTAATTTTGATGAAAAATATGATAAAAATAAAGTATAAAAAAATTGTAAATAAATATTAATATTTTTACTGTAGTACATTTTTTTATTTATAGGAGAAATTTATGAAATATTTTTTAAAATTATTAATTATTACTTTGTTAATAAATAGTTCATCAGTAGGATTAATTGGATGTATTATTCCTAGTGTTGGTGATATTTGAATAATTACTGATGGTGGTGATTTATTCGATAAAGCTTTTAATCAGCAAGTATTAGAAGGTTCAAAAGAGTTTACTAAAACATTTAATGATAATCTTATTATGATTAGTAATTTACCCGGTAATGAAGTTTGAAAAAATAAAAAAATGAAAACGCGTTGAATTATTTCACGAGATAGTACAGTTTCAACTTTACAAAATAATTATAATTTAGCAACATTTGCTGGTGCTAAAACAATTATTGTTGTTGGGTTTAATCATCTTTGTGCATTAACATCAGCTATTCAAAATCAATATAAAAAGTTAGGTGTTCGTTTTATTTTAGTTGATGCTAAATTAGAAAAACCAGTTGATGTAGCGTGTTTAAGTTATTCAGCAGAACAATCAGGGTTTTTATCGGGATTAGCAGGAGCAATATGATTAGCTGCTAATCATGAAACATATGATGATAATGGTTTAAAAATGTCAACTTTTGGTGGTTTACCAGCTGATACTATTGTTAGTTATATGATGGGTTATTATTGAGGTGTATATTATTTTAATAAATATCGTAATAGCAATGATAATTTATTGGAAATGACTAATGCCATTAGAATTAAAGAGGGTAAGAAAAAAATTGAAAAATGAACTAATAAATTTGATATTCATTTTGATAAAATTGCTAAACAATTTACAGGTAGTTTTGAATCCGGTACAAAATCATCAAAAGCGATAACTTCACAATTAATTGATGGATATAAAGATGATATTGTAATGCCTGTTGCAGGAGCACAAACAATTGATTTAGTATCAGCTGTTAAAAACTCTACTACTAATAGCAAAGCAAAAATTATTGGTGTCGATGTTGATCAAAGTGTTCAATATGGTTATGCTAAAGATATTTTTATTACATCAGCTTTAAAAGGAATTCATAAGTCAGTTAATACTTGATTATGACATTCTTTTAATTTAGATTATAATGAGGATGGTATTAAACCTATTAATGGTGAACAATACTTTGATGGTAGCATACCACAACCAGCATTAGGTGGTCAGCAATATCTTGGAATTGCTAATAATGATTCTATTAGTGCTATTTATAATAACTTAATTATTGATAGTAATGATTATTGACATTTAGCACAAAAAGTAACTGATGCTTATAATAAATTAGTTGCTGATTTAGCTAATGATTCTACTCGTGATAAGTGAGAAAATGCTTGAAAAAATTATGTTGATGAAAGTGTTGAAAAGTATAAACCACAGTTTTAATAAAACTTTACTATATATTTTAAAAAATTTATAATTATTCTTGAATTTTTAAAGAATAAGTTTTATTATGTTATATAGTGGTAGTTATGCCATTAAAAGGAGAAACCAGTGTTTAGAGTTAATTGTGAAAATAAGAAAATAATTAATATTAAATACATATATACTGTATTTTTTAATAGTAAGTTATTCCCACCCATTTATTTTCAAAATTTATTTATACACAGTTTTATTTTATTTTGAATAATTGAATTAAGAAAGCAATGTTTTTGCTTTCTTTTTTTATATTTTTTTTATATAAATATTTATATATAATTGTAGGAGGAATATAATAGTATGCGTAAAATTTTTACTGTATTTAGTGCAATATCATTGTCGGTAATAATGATATTACCAATCATTGCTTGCAATAGTCAGTTTAATGATCCAAATATTTATCGAATAACTGTTGTAACTGATGGACATACTATTAATGATGCTTCTTTTAATGAATCATCATATAATGCTGCCCTCAAGTTTAAACAAGAGTTTAATGATTGAACACATAGTGATTATGTTGATCCTCAATATAAAAATAAAAGAGTTGAGGTTTCTTGAGATAATCCCCAATTAACTAATACTGATGATTTAATGACATCATATAATAAAGCCGTTTTCATAAACAGTAAAGTAATTATTGCTTCAGGATTTTTACATCATAATGCTTTGGTTAAAGCACAAAATACTATTTTAAAACATAAAGTGAAATTTATTTTTATTGATGGTGATACTCCAAATAAAGAAGTACCAAAATCTAATAAACAATTGGCTGGTTTACTTTACAAAGCAGAACAATCAGGCTTTTTAGCCGGATTAGCAGGGGCAATATGGTTAACTGCTCATGCTAATCAATATGGTGGACTTGATAATTTAAAAATGTCAACCTATGGTGGACTTGATATTCCAGCAGTTACTAATTATATGTATGGTTATTATTGAGCCATACAGTTTTTTAATAATAAATTTAAAAATAAAGAAGATGAAGAAAAATTAATATCATGAGTTAAAATTTTAAATTCAGATTTTAAAGAATCATTACCAAATATTAAATTTATAACTTCAGGTACTCAATTTAGTGGTGATTTTACTCAAGGTTCAAAAGGTTCACAAGCAATTAATGATGATCTTGCTCGACAAAAAACTAATATTATTTTTCCAGTAGCAGGACCACAAACCGAAGATACTTTATCATCATTAAAAAAATCTGGTCAAGGTAAAATTATTGGTGTTGATACAGATCAACAACTTCAATACCCACAATCTGCAAATAGGTTTATTACTTCTGCAGAAAAAGATTTAATTAGTTCAATTAAACTTATGCTCTGAAAATCAGTTGGTAAAACCGATCAGAATCCAGAGCATCCAACTGATCCAACTGCCGATCAAACATTTATTGATGATGCACCATACAGAGGTGGGCCTAATTTTACTGGAATAGCACCAAATAAAGCAATTAAAGATGGTGATAAAGATATTTACACACCATTAATGACAGAAACTACTAATTGATTAGATAAAATTTCTGCCGGATGACAAAAAGTACTCAATTTAAAAGATCATTATTGAATTAATGGTATTAAAACAGAATATGATCCATTTAAATAATTAAGAGGGGTGATAAAATGCAAGTAAATATTGAAAAACAGAACTTACAATATGCTGTTGAAATGGAAGGTATTACTAAAGTTTTTTTAGATACTATTATTGCTAACAATAATATTTCTATTAAAATTAAAAAAGGAAAAATTAACGCTTTGGTTGGCGAGAATGGTGCAGGTAAATCGACACTAATGTCAATCTTATTTGGACTATATCAACCAACAAAAGGTATTATTAAAATTAATGGTAAAGAAGTGGTAATATCAGGACCAATTAGAGCGGGCGAATTAGGTATTGGAATGGTACATCAACATTTTAAATTAGTTGATAACTTCACTATTTTACAAAATATTATTTTAGGTAGTGAGCCAGTTCATAAATGACAGTGAATTAATTATAAAAAAGCTAAATCTAAAATTTTAGAAATTTCAAAAAAATATAAATTAGACATTAAACTTAATTTAAAAATTGAGAATGCTAGTGTTGGTATGCAACAACGTGTTGAAATTTTAAAAGTTCTTTATCGTGGTGCTAGTATTATTGTACTTGATGAACCAACCGCGGTTTTAACACCACAAGAAATTACTAGTTTATTAACAATTATTGAAGAACTTAGACGTGATGGTAAAACTATTATTTTTATTAGTCATAAATTAGAAGAGGTTAAACAAGTTGCTGATAATGTTACAGTAATTCGTTTAGGTAAAGTTATTGAAACTTTTGAATCTAAGAGTAAAACTAAAGAAGAAATTGCTACTTTGATGGTTGGTAGAGATTTAGTTGATATTAGAAATCAAGGTAATGTTGTATTAGGGCCATTATTATTAAAAATTGATAATTTATTTGTTCATAAAATTGGTAATAGGAAATCAATAATGGGTCTTTCTGATTTTAGTTTAGAAGTTAAGTCACGAGAAATTGTGGCTATTGCTGGTATTGAGGGTAATGGTCAAACTGAATTAATTTCAGCAATTACTGGTTTGATTAAGCCAGAAAAAGGTGATATTTTTTTTGGTAATAAGAATATTAAACACAGTTCAATTCGAAGTTTATATAAAAGTGGTTTAAGTCATATTCCTGAAGATCGTCATAAATATGGACTTGTTTTAGATTATAATGTTATTGATAATATGGTTTTACAAAATATTAGCGAATATCCTTTTTCTAAGCATGGTTTGATTCGCAGTAAAGCTATTCAATCTTATGCACAAAATATTATTAATAATTATGATGTTCGTGGTAGTAAAAGTGGTTTTGCTTTAGTTAGAGGTTTGTCAGGTGGTAATCAACAAAAAGCGGTTGTTGGTAGAGAATTAACAAGAAAACATAAAATTTTAGTTGTTGCTCAGCCAACACGTGGCTTGGATATTGGTGCTATTGAATATATTAATAGTCGTATTCTTGATGAAAAAAATGAAGGTAATGCAGTATTATTAATTTCTTATGAATTATCAGAAGTTATGTCATTAGCAGATCGAATTGTTGTTTTACATGCTGGTAAAATTACTGGTAATGTTAGTGCTAAAAATGTTACTCGCGAACAATTAGGATTAATGATGGCGGGACAAAAAATGTTAATGGAAGGAAATGAAGATAATGTTTAAACAAAAAACATGATTTTTAAAACGACGAAGTCGTTTATATCTTGGTTCAAAAGAAATGAATAGTAGTCTTACTAAATTTAAGGGTTCAATTTTTGCCATTATTTTTGGATTAATTATTGCTTGTTTTGTTATAATTGGTTCAGGTCAAAATGCTTTTACTTATTTTCAGTTGTTATTAACATATGCTTTTACAAGTTGGCCAGCTAATAATTGAGATAATACTTTAGTTTGATGAGCAATTTATATCGTAGCAGGATTAGCACTAGTTATTTCTTTCCGCTCAGGAATGTTTAATATTGGAGTTGCGGGTCAAATGTTAGCAGCAGGAGCTGTTGTTATCGCAATTGGTGTCCGTTATGACTTATCACAACCATTAGCTATAATTAGCGCGCTTTTTGCTGGAGTATTAGCAGCAATATTGGTGGCGTTGGTAACAGTGTTATTAAAAGTTTTTTTTAATGTTCATGAGGTTGTTACTTCTATTTTATTAAATTGAACAATTTGATATTTAGTAAAATGACTATTTAAAATCAATAAAGATTTATATGATGCTGATCATGGAACATCAGCAACTATTCATGATAGTATGAGTATTAATGGTTATAATTGTATACTACCATTATTAATTTCTATTATTTTAATAATAACAGTTTGATTCTTATTGAAAAAAACAACTTTAGGTTATAAAATTCGAACAGTAGGTTTAAATCCATTTGCTGCGGTTTATAGTGGTATTAATCATAAACATTATTGCATAACATCATTTGTTATTTCAGGAGCGTTAGCAGGAGTAATGGCTGTTATTTATTACATTGCCAAAAATCCTTCAATTAGTTTTTTAACTGATGATTTACCAACTATTGGTTTTGATAGTATAGCCGTTGCCTTAGTTGGTCAAATTAATCCAATAGGTGTTGTGGGTTCTGCTTTTCTTTGAGGCTTAATTAAGAGTGGTGGTTCAATTGGTTCAGTATTAACATTACCAACAGCAACCGGTGATATTATTTTTGGTGTTATTATTTATTCAGCTGCTTGTGCAGTTTTATTATCTCGTTTACAGCCAATTAAATTTTTAATTCGTTATTTAAATATAGCCTTTGATGGAGAAAAACGAAAAGTTACAAATAGTTTTATTGCCAAGATGTACTATCATTTTATTGAAAATTTTAAAATAAAGAGACAATATAATAAGTTAAAATCAGATTTAATTAAAGAAAAAAATAATAAAATTAATCACTTAAAGATAGAATATAATAAATCATTATCAGATTATGAGTCAAAAGTTAAAAATTTAAAACAAAATCTTTCACAAGAAATTAATAAATTGAAACAAGAATTAAGTGATCAATTAAAGTCATTAAAAAATGAATTAGTTAAAACTAATGATAAAAAATTAAAAGAACAATTAATTTTAAAAAAATGTCAACTTCAAATTACTTATAAAATTGAAACTAAGGAATTAATTAAAAAATATAAAATTGATAAAGAACAATTAAAGGTAGAATATAATAAATCATTATCAGATTATGAGTCAAAAGTTAAAAATTTAAAACAAAATCTTTCACAAGAAATTAATAAAGTTAATAGTGATATCAACTTACAGTTACAAGCAGTTATTAATAATAAAAATGATAAAGTTGGTGTTAATTGAGCACAATTTTTCCAAGAAAATAAAGCTTTAAATCATTATATATATAAACAATATAATGCAATTTGAAAAAAAGGTAAAATTGGTAATTGAAATAATTTTCAACAAGAAATAAAAACGATTTATGGTGAAAGTTTAAATATGTATATTAATGAAAAAATGAAATATGAAAATAATGTTTATAACTATAAGCAAGATTTAATTCGTGAAATAGTATTATTAAAAAAACAAAAAGCAATATTAGATAAGTCAAGAGTAAAAGACTTAAAATTAAATCTTTATCGAGAAATTAATAAATTGAAACAAGAATTAAGTGATGAATTAAAGTTATTAAAAAATCAAACAGTTAAAACTGACGATAAAAAAATAAAAAAACAATTAATTTTAGCAAAACATCAACTTCAAACTAATTATAAAAATAATGTTAAAGACTTAATTAAAAATTATAAAATTGACAAACAGCAATTAAAAAGTCAAATTATCCCAATTAATAGTAATATTAATATATTAACTAAACAATTTACTAAAAAAGCGGAAATTGAAAAGACAACTTTTATTAATAAATTTACTGATATATTTAAAAATGAACAACAAGCAATTATGAAAATAAAAACTGAAAGAGCAGGAGGAAAAAGTTAATGGAAGCACTCAAAATAATTCTTGAACATTCTAGTTTAATTTTTGTTGTTTTAGTACTTGGTGCATTATCTGGATTAATTTCAGAACGTGCTGGTGTTGTTAATATTGGTATTGAAGGAATGATGACAATTGGTGCTCTTGCTTTTTCTTCATTTGGAAAAAATATAGGTGTTAATTGAGGTAATTGATCACAAATTGTTGCTTTATTAGTAGCTGGATTAGCGGGAATGGGATTTGCTTGTTTCCATGCTTTTGCATCAGTTACTTTAAAATCTGATCAAATTATTTCTGGCGTTGCAATTAATATTTTAGCAGCAGCAATTGCAGTTTTTGTTGTTCAGTTACCAGGGAATAATGGTTTTATTTCATTAACAAATATTTATCAATTACCAAAAATTGGTAATAATGAATTTTTTAATTTATATTTATTTTTAGCAATTATAGTTTTAGTAAGTATTGCTATTATTCTAAAATATACTAAATGAGGATTACATCATGTTGCGACTGGTGAAAATCCCAATGCGGTTGATGCTGCAGGAATTAATGTTATTAAACAACGATATGTTGCTGTATTATTATCTGGTTTTTTAGCAGGAATTGCTGGTGGTATTTTTCCAATGTATGCTAGTCAAACTTTTCGTGGGACAGTTAGTGGAAATGGTTTTATTGCTTTAGCTATTTTAATTTTTGGACAATGAAGAGTACCGTTGATTACAATTGGTGCTGCCTTATTTGCTATTGTTGAAACAACAGGTGCCAGAATTACGTTTTTACCAAATATTCCTCAATGAATATCAAGTAATTCTGATATATGGAATATATTGCCTTTTGTAACATCTTTATTAGTTTTAGTGTTTACATCAAAATGAAGTAAAACACCAAAAGCATTGGGTATTGCTTTCAATAAATCTAAACGATAAAATTATTTATTAATAATTTTAATGATGAATTAATTTTGAAATTAAATTTTACTTTTTTAGTAATATTTTCTAAGATTTAATTAAAAATATAATAAAATAAAAAATTTTATGGGTATTTTATACTATAAAATTTTTTATTTTATTAAGAATTTGAAAAAAATTGCAATAATACAGTTTTATTTATCAAAAAAAATAAATATAATTTTTGATAGATAGAAAAAATGTGGTAAAAGTTTAAATTAAATTTAATTAATTATGTTTATAGGAGGAGCAAAGCATATGGATAACGAAAGTATAGTTATTAATGTACCTTATTTATTTCAAAAAAATAAAGAAAAAAGACAAGAATATAAGCAAAGACCTGAAGCGAAAGTAAGGAGGAGAAAATATGATAAAAAAAGATATCAGCTTATTAAAGAAAAACAGCGAGAGTATAGTAAACTATGATATTGACGCAATAAAGAAAGGCAACGAGAATATAGAAAAAAATGTTATCAGCTTAATAAAGAATTGGAACTAAAAAATAGTAAATTATGATATCAACGCAATAAAGAAAAAATAAAAGAATATGATCAAAGACCCAATATAAAGGCAAGAAGGAAAGAATATATACAAAGACCTGAAATGAAAGAAAAAAAAGACAATATGCTCAAAGGCCAGAAGTGAAGGCAAGAAGGAAAGAATATAAGAAAATAAGACATCAACTTAATAAACAAGAAAAGGAAAAACAAAGAGAATTGCAATCTGATTATGTTTTTAGTTAAAAACAAAATTTTGATTTAAGCAATTTTAATTGTGATGATATGTGTGGTGAACAAATAAAAAATATTGGATGAGATGTTTTAGAATCACAACTTTATTCAGAAACACAAGAAACAGAATTAGATAAGTTATTAGAGGAAATAGAATTTGAATATATGGCTAATGAAGAACAAAGTTCGGTACTAAGTAGTGAAAATTTGTCATCTAATTTAATTTTTGATGATATGTGTGGTGAACAAATAAAAAATATTGGATGAGATGTTTTAGAATCACAACTTTATTCAGAAACACAAGAAACAGAATTAGATAAGTTATTAGAGGAAATAGAATTTGAATATATGGCTAATGAAGAACAAAGTTCGGTACTAAGTAGTGAAAATTTGTCATCTAATTTAATTTTTGATGATATGTGTGGTGAACGAGTTATAAAAGATGTATTAAATAATTTAGAATTAGATCAATTAAATTTATTAGATAAATCTATTGAACAATTGTTACTTAGTGAAAAAATAGCAGAACAAAACTTTGAATGAAATAATAGTATTCTATTTGTAAGTAATTTAGATAGTGATATTTATGATTATAATTCAGTAACGACACTTATTCCTTAATTAAATTTATTTTTAATTGTTAATAATATTTTTTAAGTTTAAATTTATTTAAAAAAGTATAGGAGTATAAGAAAAATCAAAAATAATAAATAATATTAATTTTGTTATAAAATATTGGAATGGCAACCTTTTTTAGGACTATTTTTTGGTAGACATTTGTTTTTGATAATTAACTGGAGTTAGGTAGTTTAAAGTGCTGTGGATTCTTATGTTGTTATATCAATTGATATAATCAAATAATTCTAATTTTAATTGGATTAATGATGTAAAATTTTTATCATTAATAAATTCTGTTTTGAAAGTTTTAAAAGTTGCTTCAGCAACAGCATTGTCATAAGGACAGCTTTTTTTGCTTAAAGATCGAGTTATGTTGAATGCTAGTAAAAGTTTATCAATAGTTTTATTATTAAATTCATTACTGCGATCGCTATGAAATATTTGTATATCTTTTAAACAGCGATTTGATTGCATAAATGCTTGATATACTAATGATGCATCTTTTTTTGTGCCTACACTATGTCCAATAATTTCGCGGTTAAATAGGTCTATTAATAAACAAATATAGTTTCACTTACCATTTACTTGAACATAAGTTAAATCACTAACAATAACTTCATTTTTAATCCTATTCTTAAAGTTTCTATTAACAAGATTAGTTATTTGACTATCATTGACTTTATTATGATGATTTTTGTGTCTTAATTTAGTGTGTTTTGATATTAAATTATGTTTATTCATAATTTCTTTAATTTTTCGTCTTGATAAATAAATTTCTTGGTTTTCTAATGTGACTTTTAATCTTCTTGTGCCATAAATTTCTTTTAATTTTCACAAAAAATCTTGATATTACTTTTAATTTTAAATTAAAAGTAATATTTTTATATCAGGGGTGATTTTTTGTGACTAATAATGAATTAATTGATGTTTTAAAAAACAAAAAAGATGAAGAATTTATAAAAATTATTAGACATTTTAAAAATAGAATTAAACAAATTGAGAAAAAAGAAAAATTAGATGCAATTGATAAAAAATTTAAAGAAAAAGGAATTCAATGTCCAAATTGTAAATCTTATTGATGTGTAAAAAATGGTTTTAAGAATAATAAGCAAAAATATTTATGCAAAGATTGTAAAAGTAGCTTTGATGCTTTAAGAAATCATTTTTTACATTGAAGTCATTTATCTCATGAACAATGAGATTGAATAATTTGATTGTCATTGTTAGGTCAATCTGCTTATACTATTTCTCAATTTGCTAAAATTTCAAAAACATCAGCATGATTTAATCGTCAAAAATTTATGAAATCATCACAATTAGCAAAAAAACAAAAACCATTCACAAAATTAAAAGGTAGAATTGAAATTGATGAAACTTTTATCAAAGAAATTCATAAAGGAAATTTCAAAAATACAGATGATCCAAGAAAAAAATGAATTGAAGAAAATGCTAAAGATTTAAACTGTTGTATTGAAATGGCAATTGATGAAAATAAAAATATTTATGCTCAAACAACAAATACTAAAAGATTAACAAAAAAATGAGTACAAGAAAATTTAACATCTAAGCTTATCGAAGAAAAATCAATTATAGTTTGTGATATGCAAATACTATATGATACAGTAGCTAAACAAACAAAATGTACTCTCAAGAAATTTAAATCAAAAGAAAATAAAGAATTAAATTATAAAAATTTAAGTAATATCAGTAAAATACAATCAAGTTTAAAAGAATTTATTACTCATTATCATGGCATTGGATTTACCAATATTCAAAATTACCTCAATTTATGAAAATTTAAATACCAACATTATAAAATATCACCTTATGCAAAATCTGAAGCATTATATTTCAGTTTGTAAAAAAAATAAATCCCAAAATTAAATAAAATAAAATTTTAGGCCAGGTTGATGATTTTTTTTATTTCATCAAGAGTTTTTTTGAAAATTAAAAAAATTAAAAGGTAGAATTGAAATTGATGAAACCTTTATCAAAGAAATTCATAAATGAAATTTAAAAAATCCAGATGATCCAAGAAAAAAATGAATTGAAGAAAATGCTAAAGATTTAAACTGTTGTATTGAAATGGCAATTGATGAAAATAAAAATATTTATGCTCAAACAACAAATACTAAAAGATTAACAAAAAAATGAGTACAAGAAAATTTAACATCTAAGCTTATCGAAGAAAAATCAATTATAGTTTGTGATATGCAAATACTATATGATACAGTAGCTAAACAAACAAAATGTACTCTCAAGAAATTTAAATCAAAAGAAAATAAAGAATTAAATTATAAAAATTTAAGTAATATCAGTAAAATACAATCAAGTTTGGGTGAGTAAAGTTAATAGTTATAATTTAATTTTCTTTAAATAAAAGACAAATTTAAATTATTAATTGTTGGTATTATTATACCATAGTATTTATAAAAAATAAAGTATTTTAGTGTTTTATTTTTATTAAAATAATTTAAAAACTCCTAACTACTTAGGTTTAGAATTATTAAGTTTTAAAATATTAAAGTAAAAGATTTAATTTATTAATTCTGGCTGAATTAATTATAAGCATATTATCAAGTACTTTATCATTATAAATTTTAGCACCATATCCTTTTAAAGATTTAACTAAATGTGATACATCACTTTCAGCACAAACTCCTTGATTTCAATTTTCTTTTTGATTTATAACACCATCTTTATTATTTTTAAAATATTTATATATTTCTTCATTTACATTATTTTCTTTTAAAAAATCTAATAATTGATAATATTCACCATTAACAAATAAATCATATGCATTTGTTAATTTTTTATTATCTACTTTTCTATTAAAAATAAATCCTTTTTTAAGTGTTTTAAATGCATGATGTCTATCAATTACATAAGGAATATTTTCTTTTTTAGCAGTAGTTTTAATTCAAGGTGCACCATCACCAATAAATACTAAACTACTTTTATTATAAATATATTGTAAATTAAGAAAATCATAAATTTTATCAATTAATTCTTGTCTTTTAATTCTTTGACCATTTTTAGTTTTCATATAAGTAATTTTTTTATTTTTTAAAACATTTCTACTTTTAGTAGATTTTTCTAAATCTTTACCTTTATTTGCACTAATTGTACGAATACGATTTTTTTGTTTTTTATTATTCAATAATGAAGAAATAAAACAATCATCCATATTTACAAATAATTTTTCAGTTGGTAATACTAGTTTCTTTTCTTTTATTTCTTCAACATCTATTACTGCGTTTTTCATTACATTAGTCATATATGTTTTAGAAAAATTACTATTTTTTATTATATCTTGTACATCAGATTGTCTTTTACCATTACCTGAATTTTTTATTATTGTATGTTCTAAACTAGTAAGTGTTCTTTTTCTTTTTTTAAGTTTTATATAATCATCTAAAGGATAGTAATATTTATTAGTTTCTAATATTAAATAACCTCTACGATAAAAATTATTTATTTTACCATATTGAGTATTTGGACTTCTTGGAGCAGTTTTAACATATTTATGTTTACTTTTATCATATATATTTTGATGTCAAAAATCATCAAATGCTTTTAATAGATTTGTGAAATAATTTAAACCATTATTTTTAATTTGATTATCAAGTTCATCATAATTAAGTTCATTTTCTAGAAAATTCATAATATTAATCCCTTTCTAAATACATGATTTTGAGTATAACAACAATTAACTGGTGAGTGTTGTAAAATGCTTTGGTTAAAATGTTATAATTAGTATATAAATATTTAAATATAGGTGATAAATATGCCAGCAAAAAGAAAAGAATTAGGAAATTATGATGTTACAATTAGTAATTATTTAAGAACTAAAAATAAAACATTAACACCACAAGGATTAAATCATGCACTTGGAATTGATAGAAAATTTATATTTGATTGCCGACGCAGAAGCAATCCATGACAACGTAATTTTTTAAAAAGTTATGATAAAGCACGTAGTATTATTTCAACTCATATGTTAGAAAAAGCATTAGTAAAACCAGAGTTAATTTATCAACATTGATTAAAATCTCATCCTAATGAATTTGATATTAATGAAGATGATAATACTACACAAAGTAATATAATTATTAATCTTTGTGAACCTAGAAAAATAGAAAATAATGATTAAAACCCTATAATAAATATAGGTTTTTTTCTTTATTTTAAAGGGAAAAAATGATATAATTTAATAAAGTGAATATGTTAAATAACATATATAAAAGTGACCTATTAACCAAGTGAATTATTAAAATTTAATAACAAGGGAGATTAAAAGTATGAGTGATTTTACTTTTGATGAAAAAGAGAATTATAGTTTAGATGATGTTAAAAATTTACTAAAAAAACATAGAAATGTAGTATATGCTGAAAGTAAAAAAGATATTGAACCTAAATTAACTAAATTAAATGAATATGAAACAAAAATAAAAGAATATGAAAATAAAATTAATAGTTTTGAAGAGCAACAATTATTTTCAAATATTAAAGATACTAAAAAAGTAAATTTAATTAAAAATTTAATGAGTACTGATAATTATAAATCTTTATCTAAACAAGAAGCATTTAATAAAATAAATGAAGATTATAAAGATTTTTTAATTGATAAATCAGAACCTATTAAACAAGAAAATAAACAACAAGATAATTCAATTAATCCTACTGATTTAATTTTACAATTACATAATAATTCATTAGACCATTTTAAAATTGCTCAAGATTTAAAAAATAAAGCAATAACACAAGGAATGACTAATCAAAAAGAATTAGAATATTTAGTTGAAATTACTAGAAATGAAGCTTTTCAATCTATTAGTAAATAGAAATAAGTTTTATTATGGGAGCTATAAAAATACCTGAAGCATGTTTTATTAAAGTTAATAACCCTACAGAAAATGCTATTTTAAGTGTACTTGAAGCACAAGTACGTGGTGAATTAACAAGTGAAAAATCAACGATGTTTATGCGTGGAACTTGTAGTGCTGCTCAAATTGGTGAAATGGCTGGTGTTGGTATTGCAATTTATAGAGCAACTGTTCGTGTATTATGAGGTTCAACATGAGATTGAAAAAATGGAACTAAAAGACAAAAAGGTGATGTTTATACAACTAAATTAGAAATTAATAAATATTTAACAATTGATTTTGAAATTCCAGAATTTGATATTAGACTTGGTGCAAAACTAAGGTAATTCAAAATTATATATTCCTGCTATTAAATTAAATCTTAATGCAAATCTTCGTATTTTATTGCGATATTTTAAACTTAAAATTTTAAAACGTTTTAGTTTAGCAAATACGTGTTCAATTTTAATTCTAATTTTACTTAAAGTTTTATTGTATTCTTTTTGAATTGGTATTAATTGATTGTATTTACTTTTTTTAAATGGCAAAAATGTATTTTTATGAATATTTTGTATACCTTGATAACCTGAATCAACAAAAACTTGTTTTTCTGGATGAATAAAAGTTTTAGATTTTAGAAGCAATTTAAAATCATGAATGCTTCCAAAACAAAAAGCAGTTGAAATAATTTTTCCATTGGAAATATCAATAATTATTTGGGATTTGAGAGAATGATGTTTCTTTTTACCTGAAAAAAGTAATTTTAGTTTTTTTTAATTCTTTCAATTGGAGTTTCAGTAGCATCAATAGCTAACAAATTATTATTAGTACCTTTATTTTTTGTTAAATCTTTTTTTCCAGGTAAATTAAAAATTACGCTTTTTATTAAAATATTTTCAATTCAAAAAATATTACGAATGCAACTAGTATGACTAATATTATATCTTTTTGCAATAACTCTATAACTACTATAGTCTTTTCAATATTCTAAAGTCATTAATAAACGCTCTTCAATTACAATTTTATTTTTTCTACCACCACAATATTTTTGTTTAGACTCAGCAATTTTTAAAATTTCAAGCATTTTATAAAATGTTTGTGGCTTTATGCCGACTAAACTATAAAATTCTTGATCATCTTTATATTTTTTCAACATAATAACTATCACCTTTAATATTAATAATAATCGTTAAATTGTTAAAATTAAAGGTTTTGCACCAAGTCTATTGAAAGATTTATGAAAGCACCAAAAGATATTGCAATACAAATTGTTTCAAATTGAACAGCTTCATTTATGAGAAATTTAGGTGAAAACTTAGAATTAATATTTTTAAATGGTATTCAAGATTATGCTATTGCTAAATCATTAGTATTACCTTTAGATTTAATTAATATGAATGCTGAACAAGCAAAAGAAGCTTATTATAAAATTTGAGCAAGAAATAATAAATTAATTAAATTAGTAAATTATATTACTGTAGGAACTAATAGAGAAGATTTAATGGGAGCAACCGGAATTGATAGTAATTTAGGTTTATCAAAAGCATTTACTGTTTTAAATTATAGTCAAATTTCAGCAGATACATTAGCATATGGTAGAAGATATACAAGTTTAATTGCTGGTATGGAATTTTGAGAAAGTTTTTATTTAGAACAAGAATTTATTCATGATACTGAAAAAGCAATGCACTTAGAAAAAGATTATAGTTTAAAAAATACACATGGTTTTGTAGTTAATAGATATATGTGAGGTATGCCTATTTCATTTACTAAAATAAGACAAAAATTAGATAATGATACAGATAATATTAAAATTATTGGTAAATGTTTATTTGCATTACCTAGTGCTATTAGACCTAATTTAATGTATTTAATTAGACCAACTATGCCTACAATTGCAGAAATTAAAGAAGCAAGAACAAAAGATTTTTTAACTAATCCAAAAAATGAAAATGCAACTTATCAATCAACTTTATATGATGATATTAATAAATTAAATTTAGAAGATGTTATTTATTATAGAAATTTAGGAAAAATTACTATGGCCGGAAATAATCCTACTAGTGATGAATTAGAAACTGCAATAATAAATGTTGGTAATCGTGGTTATGAAAAAGGTAAAGCAACATTTAGTAATATTACATCAACAACTGCTACTATGACTGGTAATAATACTGAATATTATGGAGTAGTAAATTTAGAATTTACTAAAAAATAATTACGGAATATATTTATAAATATTTTGATGAAAAAGCACATATTACTATTTATTCACCTAAACCACAAGATTTAACTACAAGTAATGATTTAAGAGCAATTTTATTAGATGAATATCCTAATTTAAGAAATGATTATTTTAGAGTGAGTGATGTACATGATAATTTTGCTATATGTGTTGGTAATAATATAAATTGTCAAGGAACAGTTAGAATTCAAATTAAAAAAACTAATCAATTATTAAAAGGAGCAAATGAAAATGCCAAATGTTGACAATACACAATTGAATAATTATACATTAGACTTGGTGCAAAACCTTTAATTTTAACAATTTAACGATTATTATTAATATTAAAGGTGATAGTTATTGTGTTGAAAAAATATAAAGATGATCAAGAATTTTATAGTTTAGTCGGCATAAAGCCACAAACATTTTATAAAATGCTTGAAATTTTAAAAATTGCTGAGTCTAAACAAAAATATTATGGGGGTAGAAAAAATAAAATTGTAATTGAAGAGCGTTTATTAATGACTTTAGAATATTGAAAAGACTATAGTAGTTATAGAGTTATTGCAAAAAGATATAATATTAGTCATACTAGTTGCATTCGTAATATTTTTTGAATTGAAAATATTTTAATAAAAAGCGGAATTTTTAATTTACCTGGAAAAAAAGATTTAACAAAAAATAAAGGTACTAATAATAATTTGTTAGCTATTGATGCTACTGAAACTCCAATTGAAAGAATTAAAAAAAACTAAAATTACTTTTTTCAGGTAAAAAGAAACATCATTCTCTCAAATCCCAAATAATTATTGATATTTCCAATGGAAAAATTATTTCAACTGCTTTTTGTTTTGGAAGCATTCATGATTTTAAATTGCTTCTAAAATCTAAAACTTTTATTCATCCAGAAAAACAAGTTTTTGTTGATTCAGGTTATCAAGGTATACAAAATATTCATAAAAATACATTTTTGCCATTTAAAAAAAGTAAATACAATCAATTAACACCAATTCAAAAAGAATACAATAAAACTTTAAGTAAAATTAGAATTAAAATTGAACACGTATTTGCTAAACTAAAACGTTTTAAAATT
The DNA here is from genome assembly GCF_964030805.1 of Spiroplasma endosymbiont of Zeiraphera isertana. GTDB lineage: Bacteria > Bacillota_I > Bacilli_A > Mycoplasmatales > VBWQ01 > Spiroplasma_E. The sequence continues at coordinate 2,176,914 of NZ_OZ034965.1, read as the reverse complement.
TTAAGTTTAAAATATCGCAATAAAATACGAAGATTTGCATTAAGATTTAATTTAATAGCAGGAATATATAATTTTGAATTACCTTAGTTTTGCACCAAGTCTATTATAGAACTAACACAATTTAATTTTTATATAAGTGTCCTTTTTAATTTTACAATTAAAGATTTTTAAAATTTTTATATTCTTTTTCTGTCATTTGTATATTTTGTATATTTTTAGGCATATCTTTTTATCTTCCTTTCAAATATTTTAATTTAATAAAAATCCTAATATAGAGAAATATCTATATTAGGATTGGACATCTATTAAATTATAATTAGAATTGTAATTTAATTTTTTTAATATGTCAATTAAAATTCTTTTTTTTGTCATTATTTAGTTATAATTTCCTTATTAGTTATCGAGTGAAAATTTCCCAAAAAGTGAAGTTAAATATACTTGGTGATAAATACGGAAAGAAGCATGACTATGAAAGAAAAATATAAGTATAAAATTATAAATGACATTACTATTAAAAAATTATCTAAACATCAAGCCAATAATAAACTTAACTTAACTATTAGAAGAATTAATCAGTTAATTCAAATTTTTAATAAAGAAGGTAAAAATGGTTTTATTCATAAATCTCGCAATAGAATTTCTAATAAAGCAACAAAGATTAAAATTAAAAATGAAATTATAAATTTGTATAAAACAAAATATTATAATTTTAATTTTCAACATTTTCATGAAAAATTAATTAATGAAGAAAAAATCAAAATTTCATATAGTACTCTTTATACTATATTAATCAAAGAAAAAATAATTTCACCAAAAAGACATAAGAATAAGAAAAATAACTTACATCCTACAAGAAATCGTAGAACAAATTTTGGTGAATTAATTCAAATGAATGCCAGTAATCATCATTGATTTGGTAACGATAAACCAAAAACATTTTTACATGCTGCAATTGATGATGCTACAGGAAGTATTGTTGGACTATGATTTGATAATCAAGAAACATTAGATGGTTATTATAATAGACTTGGTGCAAAACTAAGGTAATTCAAAATTATATATTCCCGCTATTAAATTAAATCTTAATGCAAATCTTCGTATTTTATTGCGATATTTTAAACTTAAAATTTTAAAACGTTTTAGTTTAGCAAATACGTGTTCAATTTTAATTCTAATTTTACTTAAAGTTTTATTAGACTGGGTGCAAAACCTTTAATTTTAACAATTTAACGATTATTATTAATATTAAAGGTGATAGTTATTATGTTGAAAAAATATAAAGATGATCAAGAATTTTATAGTTTAGTCGGCATAAAGCCACAAACATTTTATAAAATGCTTGAAATTTTAAAAATTGCTGAGTCTAAACAAAAATATTATGGTGGTAGAAAAAATAAAATTGTAATTGAAGAGCGTTTATTAATGACTTTAGAATATTGAAAAGACTATAGTAGTTATAGAGTTATTGCAAAAAGATCTAATATTAGTCATACTGGTTGCATTCGTAATATTTTTTGAATTGAAAATATTTTAATAAAAAGCGGAATTTTTAATTTACCTGGAAAAAAAGATTTAACAAAAAATAAAGGTACTAATAATAATTTGTTAGCTATTGATGCTACTGAAACTCCAATTGAAAGAATTAAAAAAAACTAAAATTACTTTTTTCAGGTAAAAAGAAACATCATTCTCTCAAATCCCAAATAATTATTGATATTTCCAATGGAAAAATTATTTCAACTGCTTTTTGTTTTGGAAGCATTCATGATTTTAAATTGCTTCTAAAATCTAAAACTTTTATTCATCCAGAAAAACAAGTTTTTGTTGATTCAGGTTATCAAGGTATACAAAATATTCATAAAAATACATGTTTGCCATTTAAAAAAAGTAAATACAATCAATTAACACCAATTCAAAAAGAATACAATAAAACTTTAAGTAAAATTAGAATTAAAATTGAACACGTATTTGCTAAACTAAAACTTTTTAAAATTTTAAGTTTAAAATATCGCAATAAAATACGAAGATTTGCATTAAGATTTAATTTAATAGCAGGAATATATAATTTTGAATTACCTTAGTTTTGCACCAAGTCTAATGTTTTTTATCAAATTTTAACTAATTATGGCATACCAAAAACATTTTATACTGATAATAGAACAGTTTTTGGATATACTTTAATTGTAAAATTAAAAAGGACACTTATATAAAAATTAAATTGTGTTAGGTCTATAATTAAGAAAAGAAAGGAATTAGCGCAATGTATAAGTATCTGAGTATTGAATCAATAATAGCAATAAAAGAATATAAAAATTATGGATTTTCGATTCGTAAAATAGCAAAAATTGTTGATTATAGTAAATCAACTGTACATAGAGTTTGTAGATTATTAAATAAAAACTTATTGCCATTAGAAATATTGAATCAATTTCAAAAAAATAAACAAAATGCAGGCAGAAAATTAATAATTTTAAATTTAACAGAAATTAATAGTATTAATCATTTGTTAATTACTAAAAAGTATGATCTTGATATAATTGCTAACTTTTTAAAGGAAAATAAAATAAAAAGTATTTCAACAAAAACTTTATATAACATGTTTAAAACAAATCGAATGGGTTTTGATGAAAATAACTTATTGAGAAAAGGCAAAAATAAATCTCACAAACAAAAAGAAACTAGGGGCAAAATTAATAATTGTAAGTCTATTCATGAAAGAAATTTAATCATTCCTAATATTAAAAATATACAAGAATTTGGTCATTTAGAAGGTGATACTATCATTGGAAAAGATCATAAAAGTTCTATTATTACTTTGGCTGATATATGATCAAAAACCACAATTCCTTTAGTAACTAAAAATTATAAATCAGAAAATATTACGAAAAGTATAATAAAATTTATTTCAAAGTTACAAAAAGGAACAGTTCAAACCATTACTTTTGATCGTGGTAAAGAATTTAGTAAATGAAGATTAATCAAAAAAATTTGTAATGTCAAAATTTATTTTTCAGATCCTGGTAAACCTTGCCAAAGGGGTTTAAATGAAAATAATAATGGTATTTTAAGAAGATATTTACCAAAATCTACAGATCTATCTTCATATAAACAAAAAGATTTAAATTTTATAGCATTTCAAATTAATTCTACAACCAGAAAATCGCTCTCTTATAAAAGACCAATAGATTTAATACAATTATTTTAAAAAACTGTCCCATTTATATTTACAACTCAGGTTTTTTTATTTTTAGTTTTAATTCCAATTTTATTTAATAACGTTAAAATTGAAGATCTATATAATCCTTGCTTTTGCAATAAAAGTGAAGTATAAATAATAGATTGTACTACCGTACCAATAATAATAGCTACTGCATATCATAAAATACCAATATAACTACCATTAATATTAGTAACACCACCAAATAAAGCAATAATAAAAGAACCTCAAGCCCCAACATGACCAAGTACACCAAAACCAAATGCTAAAGCACCCGCAACAGCACTACCAATAACATTAGCAACTATTGTTCTTCATGTATCTCTTACTGCAAATGGAATAGCAGATTCAGAAATTCCCATAAACCCTAATAATCAGGCATTTCACCCTAATGATTGTTCTTGTTTTGTAAATAATTTACGACTAAATACTGTTGATGTCAATGCACAACCCAATGGCGCAATCGGAATCGCTGCTGCTACTGGTCCCATTAATCGACCACCATCTTGTACCATTAATGATGTTGCAACAAGAACAGCTGTTTTATTAATTGGACCACCCATATCCAATCCAACCATTGCTCCTAATAATAATCCAACTAAAAACCCTATATTTGGATGTAACCCCATTCAACTTAAACCATAATCCAATGCACCCATTACATATCCAAATGGTGCTGCTAAAAAGAAAGCGGTTGGAATTGCAATAATTGCTGTACAAAAAACAGGAATAATAATAATTGGCATAATTGGTAATAATCATTTTGGTACTTTTCATGAATTTACAAATCGAACTAAATAACCAGCCATTAGTCCTCCATAAAGAGAACCAAATAATGTTCATGAAACATTAGCATTACCCTGAAAAGGTTGACTTGCATCAATTTTAGAACTAGCAGTAAGATTAAATACTCCTCATCCAAATCACATTCCCGTACCAGGTGATACTAATAAAAATGTAATAATCATTAATACATGCATTAGCGTTGTACCACCAATTAATCCAGAATTAACTCCTGGTGGATTTGTTTTTAATCAAGCAAGTTGTTCTTCTCATGAATTTTTAAATTCAAATCCATTACCAAAAGTACCTTTTGCGATACCACCAACAATAGCAAAAATTAAACCAGCAAAAACAACAAATGGTATCATATATGATACTCAACTGAATAAATGTTTTAAAATTGCTGGTTTACCTTTCGAAGCATTTAAAATGAAATCACCACTATTTCCATTAGGTTCACCGTATATTTTTGCTTTTGTTAAACTTTCTTTAATAGTTTGTTTAGCATCTTTAACTACTGGTTTTGTACCACAAGTATATGTTTTTTTACCAATAAAACGTTCTAAGTCAATTGCAACATCTGTTGCTAAAATAACGACATCCGCTTCTTTAATTTCTTGTTCTGTTAGTACATATTCTGGTCCTTTTTGACTTTGACATTCAATATGTACTTGATAGCCTATTTCTTTTCCTGCGGTTTCTAATAATTCTTTACACATGTAAGTATGAACTACTCCAGTTGTACAAGAAGAAACTCCAATAATTTTTTTTGTTTTCTTGTTTTTCATTGTTTTTATTTCTTTTTTAGTACTATTTTTAACTGTTTCATCATTAATAAGCGATATTATTTCTTGTGAATTTTTTGCATTTTTTAATTTTTTACGAAAATCTTCATTTAAAAGTTTAATTGCAAGTGTACTTAAAATATCTAAATGTAAATTTTCTGCTTGTGTTTCGGGAATTATTAAAGCAATAATAAAAGTTGTTAATTGTCCATCTATTGCTTTTCAGTCAACACCATTATTATTACATAATATTAGAATTGCAGGTTTTTTAATTGATTTAATTCTAGCGTGTGGAATTGCAATTCCACCTTCAAAACCTGTTGATGATTCTTGTTCACGAGCAAGAAATGCTTTTAGTAATTCATCACGATTAGTAATATAACCTAATGAAAATGCCAAATCAGTAATTTTAGTTAGTGCTTCTATTTGATTTTTAATATTAGATTCAAAAATAATATGTGAGTCGTTTAATAAATCATTAGTTATTTTCAATTTTACCTTCCTTTCCAATGATTATTTTATCTCCTTTTTTTAATAAAAACCAGAGATTTTTTCGGATAATTAAAATATATTTTTAACTATTTATTCAATTAAATTTAATATTTATAAAATTAGATATATTACATACTTCAAAGTTTTTGCTGTTTTTTAAACAAAATATAATAGACTTGGTGCAAAACTAAGGTAATTCAAAATTATATATTCCTGCTATTAAATTAAATCTTAATGCAAATCTTCGTATTTTATTGCGATATTTTAAAATTAAAATTTTAAAACCGTTTTAGTTTAGCAAATACGTGTTCAATTTTAATTCTAATTTTACTTAAAGTTTTATTGTATTCTTTTTGAATTGGTGTTAATTGATTGTATTTACTTTTTTTAAATAGCAAAAATGTATTTTTATGAATATTTTGTATACCTTGATAACCTGAATCAACAAAAACTTGTTTTTCTGGATGAATAAAAGTTTTAGATTTTAGAAGCAATTTAAAATCATGAATGCTTCCAAAACAAAAAGCAGTTGAAATAATTTTTCCATTGGAAATATCAATAATTATTTGGGATTTGAGAGAATGATGTTTCTTTTTACCTGAAAAAAGTAATTTTAGTTTTTTTTAATTCTTTCAATTGGAGTTTCAGTAGCATCAATAGCTAACAAATTATTATTAGTACCTTTATTTTTTGTTAAATCTTTTTTTCCAGGTAAATTAAAAATTCCGCTTTTTATTAAAATATTTTCAATTCAAAAAATATTACGAATGCAACTAGTATGACTAATATTATATCTTTTTGCAATAACTCTATAACTACTATAGTCTTTTCAATATTCTAAAGTCATTAATAAACGCTCTTCAATTACAATTTTATTTTTTCTACCACCATAATATTTTTGTTTAGACTCAGCAATTTTTAAAATTTCAAGCATTTTATAAAATGTTTGTGTCTTTATGCCGACTAAACTATAAAATTCTTGATCATCTTTATATTTTTTCAACATAATAACTATCACCTTTAATATTAATAATAATCGTTAAATTGTTAAAATTAAAGGTTTTGCACCAAGTCTAATAAATAAAAATTATCAACATTAATCCCATATTTCCTTATAAATTAATATAAATAACTTATTTATAAAATAATGTAAAATTAATTTAGATAAAATTTAAGTATTTAAAGAAAGGGAAAATTAGAGAAATGTTTAAAACAAGAAAAGAAAATTTAAATCAGAAAAATAACAAACTTAAATCAATAACTGATTATCAATGATTAGCTTTAGATATCGGAACAGAAAACTTTAAAGCTAGACATATTAATATAGGTCTTAGATATGATGCTCCAACCTATTTAGCTGAAGACTATGAAAAAAATAGAATTCTTTACGGTGAAGAGGCTAAGGCTTTAACTGACAAAACAAATGAAAACGTTATTATTAAACGTCCAGTTCGTGATGGTAATATTGCTGATCCAGATACTTTACAACGTATTCTTACTAAAATTTTTCAAGATTTCAGACTTGAAATTAAAAATTTAAAAGAAATTAATAACAATTCTATAAAAAAACATGAAAAATTAGATAAAAATCGTAATTTGATTGTGTTGATGGCCACACCAAGTGAAATTAATTCAGTACAAAAAGAAGCTTTAGAAAATATTGTATATCGTTTAGGAGCACTCCGTGGATTTGTACAAGAAGAAGTAAAAATGGCAGCGTTAGGCTCAGGGCAAGATATTTTTGGAAGTGCAATTATGTGCGTTGATATTGGTGGTGGCAGTACTGATGTTGCTATTATTAGTAATAATTCAATATTATATTCATATACAACACATTGTGCTGGTGACTATTTAATACAAAAAGTTCAAGAATATATTATAAAAAAACATGCCTTAAAAGTTGGAATAAAAGAAGCTGAAGATGTTATTAAAAATATTGGCTCACTTATGAAATATCAAGATGAAAAACCATACACAATTTCGGGTTTTTCATTACCTAGATTAAATTCTCAACCAGGAGAAACAATGTCAATTTCTAAAACTATTGAAATTACACCAGAAGAAATTCGTGAAAATGTTATGCAAGCTCAATTCAAAGAACATATTATTCCAGCCATTCGTAGAGTACTAAGAACTGCTGGTGACAAGGCTGCCGGAAGTATTAGTGATTTAAAGAAAAAAGGTAAGGGAATCACAATTTGTGGTGGTGGAGCTTATATTAAAAAAGTTGATAAATTTATTGAAGAAGAATTAGCTAAAGAATATTATATTGAAGTTAAAACTGAAAAAGGTACAAAACCAATGCGTCAAAAATATGAAGGAGATCTTTTTGAAGTGCGTACTGCTCTAAATCCTTTAGATAATGTTATTGATGGTTGTGTAAAATATCGTGATACAATTTACAAACAATTAATAATTGAACAAAATCCTAATCGTGAAATTCTAATAAAGGACGAAGATTTAGGATAAAAAAACTATAAAAATCTTAAATTAGTATTTTAAATTATTAAAAATTTTTTTTAAACTTTGGTAATTTTTTTGAGTTATGAAGTCCTGAATCAAAAGAAAAACTTTCGTATTTCATAACATTAGATACATTTCATTTTGATAAATCTTGATTAAATTTTAAAGCATGAGCAAACATTAAATTCATATTCGTAACATTTGAAGTATCTCAAGATGAAATATCTCCATTAAATAAAAAAAGCGTATAAAAACATTCAACTCATATCTATTACGTTTGATGTATTTCACTTTGATAAATCTTGATTAAATGCATTTGCAGTGGAAAACATTCAACTCATATCTATTACGTTTGATGTATTTCACTTTGATAAATCTTGATTAAATACTCATGCATTACTAAACATATTGTTCATATTTGTTACATTAGATACATCTCATTTTGATAAATCTTGATTAAATGATGTTGTATGAATAAACATATAACTCAAAGAAGTTATTTCTGGTGGTAATTGTTCTGGGACTTCTTTAATTGTTATTGGCATATTAACAACTTGAATTTCTCCTTGATCATTTTTATAAAATCCAATTTGAGTAATTTTGGTATTTTTTATATATGATAGATTATGCTTATTAGTTATTACTTTTTTGCCATTTTCATCAATGTAAATTGTATCTTGTTGAGTTTTATTATTTAAAACATCATTTTTTTGGGAACTTGTGTTTAAGACAGTTACAGTTAAACTTCCTGCAGCTGATGCAAATGTTAAAACACTTAATGCTGTCAATATTTTTTCATTTTTTCATCCTTCTATTTTATTATTTTGACTTTATTTAAGAAGCCAATTTTACTTTACTACTTTTTGAAGATAAATTCACAAAAATTATATTTTTTAAAGTTAAAACTTTTTTGCTGCTTCTTTAATATACTGTTCAAATTTATCCATCGTTTTTTCTGGCCCTAATGCTGGCAAACCTCCACCTTTTGCTAATATTTTAGAACCAATAAGTAAATTAGCATCATTTTGATGAAGTTCTTGAACCTTAGTACCACAAATAAGAATTGGTTCTACTACTTTAGCACCTACAAATTCTCATGTCCTTTTTAAATAAGTTGCATGATTACCTCATAAATATCAGCCATATGGTGCTCCTTGTGTCGCCAAAATTTGAACTTTTAAATGTGGTAATAATCCTCTAGCTTCACCTTGTTTGGTATATTTATAATCAAAAGTTTTACCAGCAACTAAGATGTGATCTAAATAATTTTTTGTCATGCTAGTAACATTAAAATTTGTCATTGGTGTTGTATATATAACTTTATTAACATTTTTTAGTTGATTAATATAATAATCAGAATCTTTTTCATTAAAATATGAAGTAAAGTTTTTTTGCGTAATAGTAATACTTGCCATTTGTATTTGATTTAAATCTAATTCAATTATTGAATCTTCTGGATGAAATTCACGATAATATTTAACAAAACGAGATACTAAACTTTCAGAATAAGATAGTTCTTTTTTAATTATAGAAGAACGAATTACTAATATTTTATTTGCCATTATTTTTGCCTCCGAAATATCTAAAATAACTTTGTAATTTGATTTTATCAGTTTTTATTTATTATTTTTTAAAAAATAATAAATAAAAATATAGTTTTATAAAAAAATGAAATATTTATTATAATTTTATCAATTTCTATAAAGTGTTATCATTAAAGTGTGTAAAACTTTTAAAAAAAGTTTATAGAAAAATTTTAAATTAAATAGATATTAATTCTAAAAAATAAATATAAGTAGTTATTATAGAAATTTTAGTATTTGTACACAAATGATAATTATTAAGAAATTTGAGATTAGACTATCAAAAATATAGAAAGAGGCAAAAATATGAATAAAAGAAGACAAAAATTACTTGAATTGATGAATAGAAATTTAAAAATTAGTACTTTAATTAATTACAAATTTAAAATTTCTTTTAATTTTCACAAAAAATCTTGATATTACTTTTAATTTAAAATTAAAAGTAATATCAAGATTTTTTGTGACTAATAATGAATTAATTGATGTTTTAAAAAACAAAAAAGATGAAGAATTTATAAAAATGGCTTTTATCCCTTTATGTACTATTTTTAAATTTTATCACATAAATGGAGATAAAAGCCTACCTAGGAAATTATCCCCGCATGTACTAGTGTGGAGGAAAAAATGAATTGAAATGAATTCAATAGCATATTTCAAACTGAAAACGATTGTTTGAAATATATAGCGAAGTTTAAAACAATGAAATGCATCAGGTGTGCTTCTTCTAGTTTGAATGCTTCTGATTTGAGAAGAATACGATGTTTGAACTGTAACCAAACATTTAGTATTCTTTATGGAACCATTTTTTATAAGTCACAGACCCAAATGACATCTTGGTTTTATCTCATCTTTAGATGAATAAACACAGAGCATGGCATACCAGCAACCGATGTTGCAAGGGAATTGGGTGTGACCTATAAAACAGCTTGAAGAATGTGTCATGAAATCAGGACTAGAATTGGAAATCAAGATGCAGGTTTCATTGTTGATGGCACAGCACAGATGGATGAAATGTATCTTTCACATTTAGGTTTTAAAAAACAAGGAAGATCCTTGTTGAATAAAACTTTGATTGTTGGAGTTTATGAGAAAACCAGCAACAAACTAATTGTGAAGGTGCTGAAAAATGCAGATGAAAAAAACCTTTTAAGATTTGCATTGAAACACATTTTTACTGAGTGCTGTCTATTTACGGATTCTTGGAAGGGATATGTAAGTTTCAAAAACTTCTATCCCAAACATGAAATCGTAAATCATGAAGTTGGGTATGTGTCACCAACAGGTGTAAACACAAACCAGATTGAATCAGCATGAAAGCACATCCGACGAACTTTCCGAACACACATAAGAGTTTCAAAGCACAATATTCATTTATATGCAAAAGAATCAGCATATAAATTCAATAACATACCTAGTTTTGAAACTGTAATTTTGTGTTTGATTTAAATACATGCGGGGATAATTTCCTAGGTAGGCTTTTATCTCCATTTATGTGATAAAATTTAAAAATAGTACATAAAGGGATAAAAGCCATTTTTATAAATTCTTCATCTTTTTTGTTTTTTAAAACATCAATTAATTCATTATTAGTCACAAAAAATCACCCCTGATATAAAAATATTACTTTTAATTTTAAATTAAAAGTAATATCAAGATTTTTTGTGAAAATTAAAAAAATCAACTGTACATAGAGTTTGTAGATTATTAAATAAAAACTTATTGCCATTAGAAATATTGAATCAATTTCAAAAAAATAAACAAAATGCAGGCAGAAAATTAATAATTTTAACTTTAACAGAAATTAATAGTATTAATCATTTGTTAATTACTAAAAAGTATGCTCTTGATATAATTGCTAACTTTTTAAAGGAAAATAAAATAAAAAGTATTTCAACAAAAACTTTATATAACATGTTTAAAACAAATCGAATGGGTTTTGATGAAAATAACTTATTGAGAAAAGGCAAAAATAAATCTCACAAACAAAAAGAAACTAGGGGCAAAATTAATAATTGTAAGTCTATTCATGAAAGAAATTTAATCATTCCTAATATTAAAAATATACAAGAATTTGGTCATTTAGAAGGTGATACTATCATTGGCAAAGATCATAAAAGTTCTATTATTACTTTGGCTGATATATGATCAAAAAACACAATTCCTTTAGTAACTAAAAATCATAAATCAGAAAATATTACGAAAAGTATAATAAAATTTATTTCAAAGTTACAAAAAGGAACAGTTAAAACCATTACTTTTGATCGTGGTAAAGAATTTAGTAAATGAAGATTAATCGAAAAAATTTGTAATGTCAAAATTTATTTTGCAGATCCTAGTAAACCTTGCCAAAGGGGTTTAAATGAAAATAATAATGGTATTTTAAGAAGATATTTACCAAAATCTACAGATCTATCTTCATATAAACAAAAAGATTTAAATTTTATAGCATTTCAAATTAATTCTACACCCAGAAAATCGTTTTAATTTTCACAAAAAATCTTGATATTACTTTTAATTTTAAATTAAAAGTAATATTTTTATATCAGGGGTGATTTTTTGTGACTAATAATGAATTAATTGATGTTTTAAAAAACAAAAAAGATGAAGAATTTATAAAAATTATTAGACATTTTAAAAATAGAATTAAACAAATTGAGAAAAAAGAAAAATTAGATGCAATTGATAAAAAATTTAAAGAAAAAGGAATTCAATGTCCAAATTGTAAATCTTATTGATGTGTAAAAAATGGTTTTAAGAATAATAAGCAAAAATATTTATGCAAAGATTGTAAAAGTAGCTTTGATGCTTTAAGAAATCATTTTTTACATTGAAGTCATTTATCTCATGAACAATGAGATTGAATAATTTGATTGTCATTGTTAGGTCAATCTGCTTATACTATTTCTCAATTTGCTAAAATTTCAAAAACATCAGCATGATTTAATCGACAAAAATTTATGAAATCATCACAATTAGCAAAAACACAAAAACCATTCACAAAATTAAAAGGTAGAATTGAAATTGATGAAACTTTTATCAAAGAAATTCATAAAGGAAATTTCAAAAATCCAGATGATCCAAGAAAAAAATGAATTGAAGAAAATGCTAAAGATTTAAACTGTTGTATTGAAATGGCAATTGATGAAAATAAAAATATTTATGCTCAAACAACAAATACTAAAAGATTAACAAAAAAATGAGTACAAGAAAATTTAACATCTAAGCTTATCGAAGAAAAATCAATTATAGTTTGTGATATGCAAATACTATATGATACAGTAGCTAAACAAACAAAATGTACTCTCAAGAAATTTAAATCAAAAGAAAATAAAGAATTAAATTATAAAAATTTAAGTAATATCAGTAAAATACAATCAAGTTTAAAAGAATTTATTACTCATTATCATGGCATTGGATTTACCAATATTCAAAATTACCTCAATTTATGAAAATTTAAATACCAACATTATAAAATATCACCTTATGCAAAATCTGAAGCATTATATTTCGGTTTGTAAAAAAAATAAATCCCAAAATTAAATAAAATCAAATTTTAGGCCGGGTTGATGATTTTTTTTATTTCATCAAGAGTTTTTTTGAAAATTAAAAGAAAATCGCTCTCTTATAAAAGACCAATAGATTTAATACAATTATTTTAAAAAACTGTCCCATTTATATTTACAACTCAGGATTTTAATGATATACAAACATATTTATTAACCGAACAAATACAACAAAATAATTTTTTAAATAATAATGAAAAAAGTAAATATAGAAATAAAACTCATGAAAATGAAAAAAAATCACAAATCATAAGATTTAAATAATTATTATATGTCAAAAAATCATTTTAAATAAATTATTTTTTTAATTATTTTACTAAATTTAAAAATATTGCGTATAATTTATATAATGTCAAAATTTAAGAATAACGGAGAATGAAAAATGTCTGAACAAGAAAAAGTTTCTGCTGAACAAAAAATTATTAATATTGCAGTGATAGCACACGTCGATGTTGGAAAGTCAACATTAGTTGATGCTTTATTAAAGCAATCAAATATTTTTCATCAAAACCAAGTTATTGTTGAACAAATAATGGATAGTAATGATCAAGAACGTCAACGAGGAATTACTATTTATTCTAAAAATTGTTCAATCATGCATGGTAATACAAAAATTAATATTATTGATACACCTGGTCATGCTGACTTTGCCTCTGAAGTTGAAAGAATTATGAAAACAGTAGACTGTGTTATTTTACTAGTTGATAGTGTTGAAGGACCAATGCCACAAACTCGTTTTGTATTGCAAAAAGCACTAGAACATAACTTAAATCCAATTTTAATGATTAACAAAATTGATAAAAAGGACCAAAGAATTGAAGAAGTAAAAGATGAAGTATTAGAACTTTTTATGGAATTAAATGCTAATGATGAACAGTTAGACTTTCCAACACTTTATGGAATTACTAAACAAGGTATTGCCCAATATGAATTGAATCAACCAAGTGAAAATTTAGAACCATTATTTGAAACAATTATTAAACATGCTAAAATTTCTAAATTAGTAAAATATAATGAGCCTTTACAAATGCAAATTAGTTCATTAGATTATGATAGTTTTATTGGCAGAATTGGAATTGGTAGATTATTTCAAGGTACTATTTCTGAAGGACAAGAAATAATTGTTGTTGATGATTATGATTTAAAAAGAAAAGCTAAAGTAAAATATTTATTTGTTTATCAAGGATTAAAACGAGTAGCTGTTAAAAACGCTGTTGCTGGTGATATTGTTTGCATAGCGGGTATTGAAAATATAACAATTGGTAATACTATTTGCGATAAAGATAATGTTGTGCCAATGGAACCAATTACAATACAGGCTCCAACAATGTCAATGAATTTCCTTGTTAATAATTCACCATTTTCTGGAACTGAAGGTAAACTAGTAACTAGTAATAAAATTAAAGAACGTTTAACAAGAGAATTAGAAACTAATGTTGGTTTAAAAATAGAACAATTATCTGGAAGTAATGCTGATGGTTTTAAAGTTTTTGGTCGTGGTGAATTACATTTATCTGTTTTAATTGAAAATATGCGTCGCGAAGGCTTTGAATTAGGTATTTCTAAACCGGAAGTAGTATTTAAAAAAGATGAAAAAGGACACACCACTGAACCAGTCGAAGAAATTATTTTAAATCATCCTACTGAATATAGTAGTACTGTTATTAATAATTTAAATCTAAGAAAAGGTATTATGACTAATATGGATTCTGATAATGTTCGTGATAAAATTATTTTTCATATTCCAACAAGAGGATTAATTGGATTTGGTCGTCAATATGTTAATATTACTCGCGGAACTGGTGTTATGGTTCGTAGTTTCCTTACATATGAACCATTAAAAGGCGAAATTAATAATAATAGAAATGGCGTTCTAGTAAGTATGATTACAGGCACAACATTACCTTATGCTTTAAATTCTTTAGAAGAACGTGGTACTTTATTTGTTAAACCGCAAACTAAAGTGTATGAAGGAATGATTATTGGTTTAAGTAATCGTGATAAAGATTTAGATGTTAATCCTTGCAAAGCAAAACAATTAACAAATACTAGAAGTTCAGGTAATGATGAAGCTGTTAGATTAACACCACCAACTATTTTTAGTTTAGAAGAATCTTTAGAATTTATTGCTAGCGATGAATTAGTTGAAGTAACACCACAAAATATTCGTATGCGTAAAAAATTCTTGACTGAAAATGAACGTAAACAAAATAGAAATCGTAAGTAATACTTACGATTTTTTTTAAAGATTAAAAGGATTATAATTTACACAGTTAACTGTAGATACTCAATATTCTGATTCAATATCAATAATATCATTTAAAGACAGAATTTTTTGATTTTCTTGCAATAGACTTGGTGCAAAACTAAGATAATTCAAAATTATATATTCCTGCTATTAAATTAAATCTTAATGCAAATCTTCGTATTTTATTGCGATATTTTAAACTTAAAATTTTAAAACGTTTTAGTTTAGCAAATACGTGTTCAATTTTAATTCTAATTTTACTTAAAGTTTTATTGTATTCTTTTTGAATTAGTGTTAATTGATTGTATTTACTTTTTTTAAATGGCAAAAATGTATTTTTATGAATATTTTGTATACCTTGATAACCTGAATCAACAAAAACTTGTTTTTCTGGATGAATAAAAGTTTTAGATTTTAGAAGCAATTTAAAATCATGAATGCTTCCAAAACAAAAAGCAGTTGAAATAATTTTTCCATTGGAAATATCAATAATTATTTGGGATTTGAGAGAATGATGTTTCTTTTTACCTGAAAAAAGTAATTTTAGTTTTTTTTAATTCTTTCAATTGGAGTTTCAGTAGCATCAATAGCTAACAAATTATTATTAGTACCTTTATTTTTTGTTAAATCTTTTTTTCCGGGTAAATTAAAAATTCCGCTTTTTATTAAAATATTTTCAATTCAAAAAATATTACGAATGCAACTAGTATGACTAATATTATATCTTTTTGCAATAACTCTATAACTACTATAGTCTTTTCAATATTCTAAAGTCATTAATAAACGCTCTTCAATTACAATTTTATTTTTTCTACCACCATAATATTTTTGTTTAGACTCAGCAATTTTTAAAATTTCAAGCATTTTATAAAATGTTTGTGGCTTTATGCCGACTAAACTATAAAATTCTTGATCATCTTTATATTTTTTCAACATAATAACTATCGCCTTTAATATTAATAATAATCGTTAAATTGTTAAAATTAAAGGTTTTGCACCAAGTCTAATATATCTTCTATCTGTATTGTTTCATAATTAGCAAAGTTATTAACTTCATTAATCATTAATTGAATTTGCTTATCAAGCAGTTCTTTATTTTTTTTCTTTTCAATATATTTTTTTCTGCGTCTTTTTTCTCCTTCTCTTTTTTTTCTAATAAATTCAGGATTTGATTTATTTTTTTCTAAATATTTTTTTTGTCTTTCTGCATGTTTTTGTTTTTTAGTTTTAATGTTTTCAAATGAAATTTCTACAAAAATAGCAGGAGAAGGTATAAAAATAGATTCATCTTTTGTTTTTTCGTTATTGTTATTCTCTAACATTATATCCATATTTTATATTTCCTTTTTAAAATAAATAGTTTATTTATAAACTTATATTAAGTTTATGTTCTGGATTTTAGCATCTTTTTTAATTTCTTTAATTGTAAAATTAAAAAGGACACTTATATAAAAATTAAATTGTGTTAGTTCTATAATTAAGAAAAGAAAGGAATTAGCGCAATGTATAAGTATCTGAGTATTGAATCAATAATAGCAATAAAAGAATATAAAAATTATGGATTTTCGATTCGTAAAATAGCAAAAATTGTTGATTATAGTAAATCAACTGTACATAGAGTTTGTAGATTATTAAATAAAAACTTATTGCCATTAGAAATATTGAATCAATTTCAAAAAAATAAACAAAATGCAGGCAGAAAATTAATAATTTTAACTTTAACAGAAATTAATAGTATTAATCATTTGTTAATTACTAAAAAGTATGCTCTTGATATAATTGCTAACTTTTTAAAGGAAAATAAAATAAAAAGTATTTCAACAAAAACTTTATATAACATTTTTAAAACAAATCGAATGGGTTTTGATGAAACTAACTTATTGAGAAAAGGCAAAAATAAATCTCACAAACAAAAAGAAACTAGGGGCAAAATTAATAATTGTAAGTCTATTCATGAAAGAAATTTAATCATTCCTAATATTAAAAATATACAAGAATTTGGTCATTTAGAAGGTGATACTATCATTGGCAAAGATCATAAAAGTTCTATTATTACTTTGGCTGATATATGATCAAAAACCACAATTACTTTAGTAACTAAAAATCATAAATCAGAAAATATTACGAAAATTATAATAAAATTTATTTCAAAGTTACAAAAAGGAACAGTTAAAACCATTACTTTTGATCGTGGTCAAGAATTTAGTAAATGAAGATTAATCGAAAAAATTTGTAATGTCAAAATTTATTTTGCAGATCCTGGTAAACCTTGCCAAAGGGGTTTAAATGAAAATAATAATGGTATTTTAAGAAGATATTTACCAAAATCTACAGATCTATCTTCATATAAACAAAAAGATTTAAATTTTATAGCATTTCAAATGAGGCTTTTATGTGATCTGTGTATCTTTGTTTTACAAGGTACTAGTTTAGATTAATTCTGTCTTCAAATTTTATCATAAAATGAGCAATTGCTGTATTTCAATTTTGAATAGGCATTGTTCATTTTTTTGTTATATTTTCAATTGCTAAGTAAAATATTTTGAAAACCGCCATATCGTTAGGAAAAACTTTTTTATTTCTAATAACTTTTCGTAATTGACTATTAACAGATTCAATAGCATTTGTAGTATAAATTACTCTTTTAATTTCTGGTGGATAACTAATAAAAACCATTAAATTATCTCAATTTTTATATCAAGATTTAGTAATTTGAGGATATTGTTTATTTCATTTATTTTCAAACGATTCTAAAGCTTGCATTGCTTGTTCTTCACTACATGCACTATAAATTGGTTTTAAATCTGTAACTAGAGATTTTCGATGTTTGTATGAAACATATTTTAAACTATTTCTAATTTGATGAACTATGCATAATTGATGTTCGGTTTTAGGATAAACTGATTGTATTGCTTCTGACATGCCTGTTAAATTATCACTACAAGCAATAAGAATATCATTTAAGCCTCGATTTTTCATTTCTGTAAAATTAGATAATCAAAATTTAGAACCTTCATTTTCACTAATTCATAAACCTAAAACATCTTTTTTACCTTCTAAATCAACTCCTAGTGCTATATAAACTGATTTGTTAATAATCCGTTTATCTTGTCGTACTTTAACTACTATAC
The DNA here is from genome assembly GCF_964030805.1 of Spiroplasma endosymbiont of Zeiraphera isertana. GTDB lineage: Bacteria > Bacillota_I > Bacilli_A > Mycoplasmatales > VBWQ01 > Spiroplasma_E. The sequence continues at coordinate 2,158,649 of NZ_OZ034965.1, read as the reverse complement.
AATCAAAATAAACAATCGGATAAATACTTTCTAATGGCCGATTTTGCCATGCTTTGACATCATCAATAACCTCATCAGTAATTTGACTATAACACTTTCACTAATATCTGCACCATGATATAACTCTTGCAACTGCATTCTAATGTCAGATACTGTCATACCTTTTGCATATAGTGAAAGAACTTGTTGATCAAAACCATCAAATCTTCTTTGTCTTTTTGGCACTATTACAGGAGTAAAATTACTATTACGATCTCGTGGTACATCAATTTCAATTTTACCTTCTTGAGTTATTAATTTTTTTGAAGTTATGCCATTACGAGCATTTTCACTATTACTATGTTGATTTTTTTCATATCCTAAATAATTTTGCATTTCAGAATTCAACATTTTTTCCACTAATCTTTTTGTTAATTCTTTATATAAACCTCCTTCTTTAAAAACTGTTGTTAAATCTTCAGTATTTTCTAGTAATAAATCTACTGCTTGTGATATTGGATCATTATTATTAATGTTTTGTTTTTTAACCATTTGTAACTCACTCTTTCTAGTCATTTAATTATATTTACTAGAATTAATTAAACATAGTTATTTTTGTAAGTTACACAGATTACTAAACATTACCTTTCAAATTAATTCTACACCCAGAAAATCGCTCTCTTATAAAAGACCAATAGATTTAATACAATTATTTTAAAAAACTGTCCCATTTATATTTACAACTCAGGTTTAGAAAAATAGTTACCATTTTGGTAACTATTTTTATTTTGCTATAAATTTATTATTAATTTTAGTTTTATGTTGGATTGATAAACTTATTTTATTTATTTCATCAATAAAATTATTATCTTTTTCTATATCTCAACCATTTTTTTGATCAATTTCTTTTGTTATTTTTTCCAATTCTATTTTGATTTCTTTTAAACTAGTTTTATTAATATTATTATTTAATCTTTTTTCAATATTTTGAATTTTTATATCAATTTCATGATATCAAGTGGTATCTAAAACATTGCAAAGTGGTTCTTTTACTCAAGCATGGTACATTTTTCTTTCTTCAAATCCTTCTGGAAGTTTTATTTCTTCTTTAATTTCAGCAATTAATTTATATATACTTTTTATTTTTTTAACTTTACTATACATATCTTTTAATCTTCCTTTCAAAAAAATAAAAAACCCATTTACTTTAAAAAAATAAAATAATGAGTTGAAAACTTAAATTAAGTTTAAAGAATTATATCATAATATCTAGAATATTTGGTGTTAAATTTTTATACATATTTTTAAAAGATAAAAAAATAGTTATAAATAAATAAAACTACTCAATTGAGTAGTTTTATTTATCTTCTTCAATTTTTACTGTCATTTCTTGATCATCAAAAACAAATTTAACTTTTTTATCATCTTTTTTATTAACAGCATCACTGGGTTTATCATTTTTTTTATTTTCAAATAAAGGTTTTGGTTTTTTCTTTAATTCTTTTTCATTTTTTAAATAATATTTTTGAACTATATCAAAAAGTTCGTTATTTAAACTACCATCTTTATATCTCTTTTTAAATTTATAAAAATACTTATAACGCTTATCTAAAATTATTGATTTAATTTCATTAAAGAGTATAAAAGCATTTCTACTTGAAAATTTATAATTATTTTTACCTATTTTTACTAAATTATCACTTATAATATTGTTTATTTTAAACTTAAATCTTTTTCTTTTAAAAATAAAAATAACTAAAATAAAAATAAAAGTTAGCATTAATAATAATATTGATAATCCTATGATTATTCAGTCCTTTATTGAAAAATCTGATCAATTAACTAAAAACATTATATTTAAATTATTTTGCATATAAATAACCCCCTAAATTTTCTTAATATATAAATTTGCGTCATTTTATAAACAAGTTCTGCTTATCTTTTATTTTGGATAAATTACATTTAAAATTACACTTCCAATAACTAAAGGGTCATCATAAGTCATTTCAACTGTTAAAGTAGTTGGTTTAATGTTCATATTATTATATTTTAAATTACCTAAAATAATTTTTTCTTTTATTAAATTTGATTGTGGATTACTTTCAATTAGTCTCTCTTTAATAACCTCCTTTACAGTTTCTGGACTTGTCATTTTCAATTTGTCTTCAGTTTTTAATTGCAAATTTGTTTTGCTTTTTAAAATTACTGCTAAAATTCGTTTATTATCACTAATTGATGATTGTTTAGAGATCGAACCATTTGATTTTTTTTTATTTTTTTCTTCCTCTTCTTCTTCTTTTTCTCCTTCTGTTTCAGCAATAGCTGTCATACCACCAGCAATGGTGGCTCCAATTAAAGCTGCAGAGCCGATAAGACCAGCAATAATTTTTGTTGATTTCTTCTTCTTTTTCTTTTTTTCTTCATCTTCTTCTGACATAAATTACAAACCTCTTTTCTAAGCCCTTAAATTTTTTCTAAGTTAATTTTACATGATTACAAATAATCTATTGACATTTTACTTTTATTAGATTAGAAATTTAGATAAACAATTAGTTGTACAAATTACTGATGTATTTTTTTATTTTTTGAAAATTAATAATCTTAAACATTAAAATAGTAATTATTATTACTTTTAATAAAGTTTTTTATCTTATTTTTTAAAGAACTTAGTAAAAATAAGATAAAATATTAATATTGCATTAAAGAAAAAGGTGAACGTATGTCATTTCAACAATTTAATTTACAACCATGACTAATTGAAAATTTAAAAAAAGAAAAAATAATTAATCCAACACCAGTCCAAACTGAAATCATTCCTTTAGCATTAACTAATAAAAACTTAATTATTAAAAGTGCTACTGGTAGTGGTAAAACTCATACTTATTTAATTCCGATTTTAAATAATTGTAATGTTACTTTTAAAGTAACACAAGCAGTTATTATTACACCTACTCGTGAACTTGCTCAACAAACGTTCAATTTTTTAAAATCTTTAATCAAAGATCAAAATATTAGCATTGCTTGTTTAGTGGGTGGCAAAGATATTATTCGTCAAAGTAATAATTTAAGTAATAATCAACCACAAATTGTAATTGGTACTCCAACTAGATTAAAACGTTTATATGAACTTAATATTTTAGCAATTACTACTACTAACACTTTAGTTATTGATGAATGTGATATGTTATTTGATATGGGATTCATGGAAGATTTAGATTTTTTAATTACTAAAATGAATAAAAATAATCAAATTATGACTTTTTCAGCAACAATATTACCCCAACTAGTTACTTGATTAAAAAAATATATTACTAATGCTACTACAATTAGTATTGATAATAAATCTCAAAAAATTCAACATATTTTTATTAATCGTCATCATCAAGATAGTAAAAAACAACTACAATCATTATTAACAATGTTTGATCCTTATTTATGTTTAATTTTTGTTAATAACAAAGAAAATATTGAAGAAATTGCAAACGTCTTAATTGAAGAAAATAAAAAAGTAGCAATCTTACATGGTGGATTACCAGCACGAGAACGTTCTCAAACTTTTAAACGTATTAAAAATTTTGAATATCAATATGTTGTTTGTTCAGATATCGCAGCACGTGGTATTGATATTGAAGGGGTATCTCATGTTATCTCTTTACAATTACCGACAAATAATATAGAATATTATTTTCATCGAGCAGGGCGAACAGGACGAGCTAACTATTCAGGTATTTCTTATGTATTTTATGATAAGAGTGATAATTCTACTATTCATAAGTTAAAAAATTTAAACGTTCCAATAGAATACTATAAAATTAAAGATAATAAGTTACTACCAGAAATTACTAATGACAACATCATTGCTCATAAACGAAAAATAGAAAGAAATAAAGAAGAACAATATGTTATTAATCGCTTTAAAAAAAATAAAAACGTAACTCCTGGTTATAAGAAAAAATTTAATAAAGATTTAGAAGCAATAAAAAAAGAAACAAGAAAACAACACATTAAAGCATTAATTAAGAAAATTAAAAAAACACAAGCAATTGCAAGAAGAAAAAAACTTTTTGATGAAAATTAATAATGAAAGAGGAAGCAAGATGGAAAATGACAAATTAATTCTTGGATCTCATGTTTCAATGAAAGCACCAAAATATTTATTAGGTGCTCTTGAAGAAGCTCTAAGTTATAATGCCAATACGTTTATGTTTTATACAGGTGCTCCACAAAATACAATTCGTAAACCAACCAAAGCATTATTTATTAAAGAATTTACAGAAAAACTAATTGAAAAAAATATTAATATTAATAATCTTATTGTCCATGCTCCTTATATTATTAATCTGGCTAATAGCATTAACAAAAGTACTTACCAATTAGCAGTAGATTTCTTACGACAAGAAATAATTCGCTGTCAAGATATTGGCATTAAAACTTTGGTTTTACATCCAGGTAGCGCTGTTGGTGCTTTACCACAAACGGCTTTAGATCAAATTGTTAAAGGACTAAATGCAGCATGTTTAGAAAAACAAACTGTAAAAATTGCTTTGGAAACAATGTCAGGAAAAGGTAGTGAAGTAGGAACTACTTTTGAACAACTTCAATATATTATTAATAATGTAAAAAGACCCGAACTAATTGGTGTTTGTTGAGATACTTGTCACTTATCTGATGCTGGTTATGATCTTAATAATAATTTAGAACAAGTAATACAACAATTTGATCAACTTATTGGATTAGATAAATTATTAGTTATTCATGTTAATGATTCTAAAAACCCAATCAACGCTCATAAAGATCGTCATGCTAACTTAGGAATGGGTTACCTTGGTTTTCAAACTTTAATTAACATTATTTATCATCCATTGTTGCTTACTAAAATAAAAATTTTAGAAACGCCATGAATTAATGGACATCCACCTTATTTACATGAAATTAAAATGATAAGAACAAAAAAATATAATAAAGAAATTTTAGAATCATTAGGAACTAGCAAATAATGAAAAGAATTGGTATTTTTGGTGGAACTTTTGATCCATTTCATAATCAACATTTAAATATTGCGAATACAGCTTATCATAAACTTTCACTTGATGAAGTTTGAATTTTACCAACAAAACAAAATCCGTTAAAAGACAGTGTCAGTGCCAGCGATCAACAAAGAGTCGATATGATTAATTTAGTTATTAAAAACTATTCTTGAATAAAATTAAATGATTATGAACTAACAAGTAAACAACCTAGTTATACTATTAATACTATTAACGACTTTATTGAAAACTATCCAAATCACAAATTCTTTTTTATTATCGGTTCTGATAATTTATATATCTTAAATAAATGACAAGGAATTGAACAGTTAATTAATTTAGTTAAAATTATTGTTGTTAATCGCCCTCATTATCGTAAAACATTAGAACTAATGTCAAAATACAAGTGTCAAAATTTAGTAGTTCGACCAAGTAGTGATATTAGCTCTGCCAAAATTAGAAATGGTGAAATTATTAATCAAATTGATATAAAAATTAATGATTATATTAACAATAATTTAATATATAGTTATGAGCGTTTAAAAGCAAATTTAGATAACAATAGAACTGAACATTGTATTAATGTTGGTAAAATGGCTGTTAAATTAGCAATCCATTATAACGAAGATGCTAATAAAGCCCTAATTGCAGGCACTTATCATGACCTTTGCAAACAATGAAGTAAAAATAAAATGACTAAATTTTTAACAAAATATAATAAAGAAATTTTACAAGAACCATTTCCAATTTGACATGGTTATGTAGCAGCATTGTATTTAAAAAATCATTATCAGTACCATGATGATTTAGTTCTTCATGCAATTGCTAAACATACTACTGGTGCAACTGAAATGAAACCTTTAGAATTAATAGTATTATTAGCAGATAAAATATCAATTGAACGTAACCATTATTATGTTGAAGAATTAAGAAAACTTGCCTTTCAAGATTTAACTGTTGCTTTTAAATACTATCTAGAAATTTTAAAAAAGCATTTAATAGAACAAAAAAAACCATTAAATAATAAGTTTTTAACAATATATGAAACGTGAAGTAATAAAAACTTTAATTGTAAAATTAAAAAGGACACTTATATAAAAATTAAATTGTGTTAGTTCTATAATTAAGAAAAGAAAGGAATTAGCGCAATGTATAAGTATCTGAGTATTGAATCAATAATATCAATAAAAGAATATAAAAATTATGGATTTTCGATTCGTAAAATAGCAAAAATTGTTGATTATAGTAAATCAACTGTACATAGAGTTTGTAGATTATTAAATAAAAACTTATTGCCATTAGAAATATTGAATCAATTTCAAAAAAATAAACAAAATGCAGGCAGAAAATTAATAATTTTAACTTTAACAGAAATTAATAGTATTAATCATTTGTTAATTACTAAAAAGTATGCTCTTGATATAATTGCTAACTTTTTAAAGGAAAATAAAATAAAAAGTATTTCAACAAAAACTTTATATAACATGTTTAAAACAAATCGAATGGGTTTTGATGAAAATAACTTATTGAGAAAAGGCAAAAATAAATCTCACAAACAAAAAGAAACTAGGGGCAAAATTAATAATTGTAAGTCTATTCATGAAAGAAATTTAATCATTCCTAATATTAAAAATATACAAGAATTTTTTAATTTTCAAAAAAACTCTTGATGAAATAAAAAAAATCATCAACCTGGCCTAAAATTTGATTTTATTTAATTTTGGGATTTATTTTTTTTACAAACTGAAATATAATGCTTCAGATTTTGCATAAGGTGATATTTTATAATGTTGGTATTTAAATTTTCATAAATTGAGGTAATTTTGAATATTGGTAAATCCAATGCCATGATAATGAGTAATAAATTCTTTTAAACTTGATTGTATTTTACTGATATTACTTAAATTTTTATAATTTAATTCTTTATTTTCTTTTGATTTAAATTTCTTGAGAGTACATTTTGTTTGTTTAGCTACTGTATCATATAGTATTTGCATATCACAAACTATAATTGATTTTTCTTCGATAAGCTTAGATGTTAAATTTTCTTGTACTCATTTTTTTGTTCATCTTTTAGTATTTGTTGTTTGAACATAAATATTTTTATTTTCATCAATTGCCATTTCAATACAACAGTTTAAATCTTTAGCATTTTCTTCAATTCATTTTTTTCTTGGATCATCTGGATTTTTGAAATTTCATTTATGAATTTCTTTGATAAAGGTTTCATCAATTTCAATTCTACCTTTTAATTTTGTGAATGGTTTTTGTGTTTTTGCTAATTGTGATGATTTCATAAATTTTTGACGATTAAATCATGCTGATGTTTTTGAAATTTTAGCAAATTGAGAAATAGTATAAGCAGATTGACCTAACAATGACAATCAAATTATTCAATCTCATTGTTCATGAGATAAATGACTTCAATGTAAAAAATGATTTCTTAAAGCATCAAAGCTACTTTTACAATCTTTGCATAAATATTTTTGCTTATTATTCTTAAAACCATTTTTTACACATCAATAAGATTTACAATTTGGACATTGAATTCCTTTTTCTTTAAATTTTTTATCAATTGCATCTAATTTTTCTTTTTTCTCAATTTGTTTAATTCTATTTTTAAAATGTCTAATAATTTTTATAAATTCTTCATTTTTTTTGTTTTTTAAAACACCAATTAATTCATTATTAGTCACAAAAAATCACCCCTGATATAAAAATATTACTTTTAATTTTAAATTAAAAGTAATATCAAGATTTTTTGTGAAAATTAAAACAAGAATTTGGTCATTTAGAAGGTGATACTATCATTGGCAAAGATCATAAAAGTTCTATTATTACTTTGGCTGATATATGATCAAAAACCACAATTCCTTTAGTAACTAAAAATCATAAATCAGAAAATATTACGAAAAGTATAATAAAATTTATTTCAAAGTTACAAAAAGGAACAGTTAAAACCATTACTTTTGATCGTGGTAAAGAATTTAGTAAATGAAGATTAATCGAAAAAATTTGTAATGTCAAAATTTATTTTGCAGATCCTGGTAAACCTTGCCAAAGGGGTTTAAATGAAAATAATAATGGTATTTTAAGAAGATATTTACCAAAATCTACAGATCTATCTTCATATAAACAAAAAGATTTAAATTTTATAGCATTTCAAATTAATTCTACACCCAGAAAATCGCTCTCTTATAAAAGACCAATAGATTTAATACAATTATTTTAAAAAACTGTCCCATTTATATTTACAACTCAGGAAATTAATAAATAGTATCTATAGTAAAATACTTATTTATTAATTATTTAACGGACTTCTCCCCACATGTACTTGTGGAGGAAACAATGAAATTGAATGAGTTCAACAATATATTTCAAACAGAAAAAGATTGTTTGAAATATATAGCAAGTTTGAAGGAAAACAAATGTATGAGGTGTTCTTGAACAAATTTGAATACTTCTGATTTAAGAAGAATAAGATGTTTGAAATGTCATCAAACATTTAGTATTCTTCATGACACCATTTTTTACAAGTCACAAACACCTTTGACATCTTGGTTTTATCTCATCTTTAGATGAATAAACACCAAACATGGAATTCCATCAACTGATGTTGCAAAAGAATTGGGAGTAACTTTGAAAACTTCTTGAAGAATGGGTCATAAAATCCGAAGTGCAATTGCAAAACAAGAACCTCAATTCATTGTTGAGGGCATAGTGCAAATGGATGAAATGTATCTTTCACATATGGGTTTTAAAAAACAAGGAAGATCCTTAAAAAATAAAACTTTGATTGTTGGGATTTATGAAAAAACAACCAATAATTTAATTGTGAAAGTGTTGAAAAATGCAAATCAAAAAAATCTTTTGCAATTTGCAAGAAACCACATTTCTTCAAAGTGTGATGTACATACTGATTCTTGAAAAGGATATCGCCATTTTAAATCAGTTTTCACTAAGCATGAAACAGTTAACCATCAAGATGGCTATGTTTCAAAAACTGGTGTAAACATAAACCAGATTGAATCGGCATGAAAGCACATCAGACGAACATTTAAAACACATATCAAAGTTGAAAAACATCATGTTCATTTATATGCAAAAGAATCGGCATATAAATTCAACAATATACCTAGTTTTGAAACTGTAATGTTATGTTTGATTTAAAAATGTGGGGAGAAGTCCGTAGATAGGCTTTTCTCAGCATTTATGTGATAAAATTTAAAAATAGTACATAAAGGGAGAAAAGCCTTATTTAATATATAATATTAAAGAAAAGGGAAGTTTAATAAACTAAATAGTATTGTAATAATATAAACAAATAATTGTAACTAAGGAGTACTAATAATGAGTTTAGTGAGTAAAGAATTAGAAACCAAAAATGGAAAAACAGTTAAACTTAAAATAGATAATTCAAATTCAAATCAAGTTAAAAAAATAAATCTTATTTTTGGAGATAGTTTTATTGAAATGAAAAAAATGAAAAATGAATTAGTTGATTTTATATTTATCGATCCACCTTATTTTTTATCAAATGATGGTTATAGTGTTAACGCTGGCAAAAGAACATCTGTTAATAAAGGTGAATGAGATAAAAGTAAAGGTTTTCTTGAAAATTATAAATTTCATCAAAAATGAATTAAAGAATGCAAAAGAATTTTAAAACCAAATGGAACTTTAATAATTACCGGAACTTATCATTCTATTTACATTTGTGGTTTTATTTTACAAGAACTAAATTTTCACATTCTTAATGACATAGCTTGATACAAACCTAATTGTACACCTAATATTGGTTGTAGAAATTTTACTGCTAGTCATGAAACATTAATATGAGCAAAAAAAGATAGTAATTCTAAACATGTTTTTAATTACAAAGATATGAAATATTCTAAATGAGAAGAAGATAATTTTAAGAATGAAGATAAGCAAATGCGAAGTGTTTGAGCAATAACTACCCCTAAACCATTTGAAAAAATTTATGGTAAACATCCTTCACAAAAACCATTAGATCTTTTAAAAAGAATTATAATTGCTTGTACTAATGAAAATGATATTGTCTTAGATCCGTTTATGGGTAGTGGCACAACTGGTCTTGCATGTAAAATGCACAATAGAAATTTCATAGGAATTGAAAATAATATTGAATATTTTAATCTAGCAAAAAAAAGATTGGATGATAATAATGGTTAAAAATGGAATCGGTGGTGCAAATACAAAAACTGGTCTCGCTTTTGAAGGAGAAAAAGAGTTATATTCATTTTTTAAAAAACAGGAAAATTATGAAATTAAAAATATGATTGGAATCCACAATTTAAAAAGAAATGATGCATTTGAATTGTTTTATATGGGAGAACATGTTGCTAATATTTTCAAAAAACATGCAATCTATGTTTATTTAGAAAAACACCACAATTTAAACTGAAATTACTTTTTATCCAAAAAATTACTACCAGATGACAGTATTTTTGTATATAAGAATAATACTTTTTTCATTATTGAAATTAAAACACAAAATGTTGCTGGAAGTGTTGATGAAAAACTACAAACTTGTGATTTTAAAAGAAAACAATGACAAAAACTTTTATCAATATTAAATTGCAAAATTGAATACTGATATTTATTAAGTGATTGATTTAAAAAACCAGAATATAAAGATACTTTAAATTATATACTAGATAGTAATTGTCGTTATTTTTTTAATTATATTCCATTAAAAGAATTGGGTTTACCACTATAACAAATAAAAATAAATTACGGACTTCTCCCCACATGTACTTGTGGAGGAAAAAATGAAATTGAATGAGTTCAACAATATATTTCAAACAGAAAAAGATTGTTTGAAATATATAGCAAGTTTGAAGGAAAACAAATGTATGAGGTGTTCTTGAACAAATTTGAATACTTCTGATTTAAGAAGAATAAGATGTTTGAAATGTCATCAAACATTTAGTATTCTTCATGACACCATTTTTTACAAGTCACAAACACCTTTGACATCTTGGTTTTATCTCATCTTTAGATGAATAAACACCAAACACGGAATTCCATCAACTGATGTTGCAAAAGAATTGGGAGTAACTTTGAAAACTGCTTGAAGAATGGGTCATAAAATCCGAAGTGCAATTGCAAAACAAGAACCTCAATTCATTGTTGAGGGCATAGTGCAAATGGATGAAATGTATCTTTCACATATGGGTTTTAAAAAACAAGGAAGATCCTTAAAAAATAAAACTTTGATTGTTGGGATTTATGAAAAAACAACCAATAATTTAATTGTGAAAGTGTTGAAAAATGCAAATCAAAAAAATCTTTTGCAATTTGCAAGAAACCACATTTATTCAAAGTGTGATGTACATACTGATTCTTGAAAAGGATATCGCCATTTTAAATCAGTTTTCACTAAGCATGAAACAGTTAACCATCAAGATGGTTATGTTTCAAAAACTAGTGTAAACATAAACCAGATTGAATCGGCATGAAAGCACATCAGACGAACATTTAAAACACATATCAAAGTTGAAAAACATCATGTTCATTTATACGCAAAAGAATCGGCATATAAATTCAACAATATACCTAGTTTTGAAACTGTAATGTTATGTTTGATTTAAAAATGTGGGGAGAAGTCCGTAGATAGGCTTTTCTCAGCATTTATGTGATAAAATTTAAAAATAGTACATAAAGGGAGAAAAGCCATAAATTATTAATAAGGAGATCAAATATTATGTCCAAAAAAAATAAAACAAAAATTACTGCTTCGCCGACAAAAGAAAAAACAACAGCAAAAATAAAAAAAAGCGTGACTGATTATAATGAATTAAAAATAAAAAAAAGTGGTTTCTTAAGCGCAGTTATTAAATACTTTAAAAAATATCCACTACTTTATCTAATTGCAATACTAACCACTATTGCTTCTTCAATAATTTCAGTGATTATTCCTAAAATTACTAATAATTTTTTAGCTACCCCCGATGGTTTTCAATGAGAAAAAATTACTACTTTAGCTTATATTTTAATTAGTTTACAAATTGCATCAGGATTATTTATGTACTTTCGTAATTTAACAGGAAGCATCATTGGTGTTAAAGTTGAAATTGAATATCGAAATAAAGTTTTAAAACATTTACTAGATTTAGATATGTCATATTATGAAGACCGCAAAATTGGTGACACTTTAACAAAACTAATTAGTGATACTAGTGTTATTGGTGAAAATATGCAATCTATTCCTTTAACTATGCTTAGTTCAATTGTGACTTTTTTTGGTTCAATTTACGTTATTTTTTCTTTAAATTGACAATTATCATTAATTGTTTTAGGTATTGTTTTATCAATTTTAATAATATCAGTATTAAATGTTCAAATTATTCGTTATTTAAACTATAAATGAAGAAAAGTTTACACTGAAGTTAATGCTGATATTACTGATCGACTAAATACTATTACTTTAATTAAAAGTAATGCTACAGAAAAAAGTGAAAATAAAAGATTTTCTAATGAACATCTTAAATATTACCAAGCAGCAAAAAAAACTATTACTTTTGAAAGTTTTACTAGAGCATTACTAATTACATTGCTAACAGGAATTAACATTGTTGGTTTAGTTGCTGGTTTCATGTTTGTAAGTAAACACATCATTAGTGTTCCAACACTAATTGCTTTTTTATTAGCAGTCAACACTTTAATTTTCCCAGTTATTCAAAGTATTCAATTCTTAGGTAATTGAGCTAAAACATCAACTTCAATTTTAAGAGTTAATGAAATTCTTAATATTAAACCAAAAATAGTTAATAAAGAAAAAGCCTTACCAGTAAAACAAATTACTAGTGATATTATTTTTGAAAATGTTAATTTCCGCTATGATGAAAAAGAAGACTGAATTTTAAATAACTTCTCTTTCACTTTTGAAAAAGGTAAAAGTTATGCTATTGTTGGTGCAACTGGTGTCGGAAAAACTACTATTTCTAAGTTATTACTACGTTACTATGACCCCGCTAAAGGAAGAATTTTAATTAATAATAATACTGATTTACGTGATATTGACTTAGCACAATACTTACATCATATTGGCTATATTGAACAAGATCCACAAATTTTATTTGGCACATTTGCCGAAAACATTAGTTATACTAAGCAAGGAGCAACTTTAGAAGAAATCAAAATTGCTGCAAGTAAAGCTAACTTACATGATTACATTGAACAATTACCTAATGGTTATAATACAATTTTAGGTGAACGCGGGATTAACTTATCTGGTGGTCAAAAACAAAGAGTAGCTATTGCTCGTATCTTTTTAAAAAATCCAGAACTATTAATTTTAGATGAAGCTACTAGTGCCTTAGATAATATTGTCGAAAAGGAAATACAAGCACAATTTAATAAATTAATGATTGGTCGTACTAGTATTATTATTGCCCATCGTTTATCAACAATTAAAACTGTTGATAAGATTTTAGTTTTAGAAAAAGAAAAAGGTTTAGTTCAAGTTGGTACTTTTGATGAATTAAAAGTTAAAGAAGGTCACTTTAAACATTTATATGAAGCTGGAATTATGGGGTAAAATTTTAATATTTAACTTTACATTTATTTAATTTATGTTACTATATTTCTGTAACATCAATTAAAAAGGAGAAAGTATATGTTAACTAAAATTAAAATGGGTGAGTAAAGTTAATAGTTATAATTTAATTTTCTTTAAATAAAAGACAACATTAAATTATTTAATTGTATTTATATTATATACTATTTTATATTATTTTACAAGTTTTTTAGTGTATACATTTTAATTATTTTAAAACTAAAATTCCTAACTATTTAGGTTTAAGATTTATTAAATTTTTAAAATATTAAAGTAAAAAATTTAATTTATTAATTCTTGCTGAATTAATTATAAGCATATTATTAAGTACTTTATCATTATAAATTTTAGCACCATATCCTTTTAAAGATTTAACAAGATGTGATACATCACTTTCAGCACAAACACCTTGATTTCAATTTTCTTTTTGATTTATAACACCTTCTTTATTATTTTTAAAATATTTATATATTTGTTCATCAACTTTATTTTCTTTTAAAAAATTTAATAATTGATAATATTCACCATTAACAAATAAATCATATGCATTTGTTAATTTTTTATTATCTATTTTTCTATTAAAAATAAATCCTTTTTTAAGTGCTTTAAATGCATGATGTCTATCAATTACATAAGGAATATTTTCATTTTTAGCAGAAGTTTTAATTCAAGGCGCACCATCACCAATAAATACTAAACTACTTTTATTATAAATATATTGTAAATCAAGAAATTCATAAATTTTATTAATAAATTCTTGTTTTTTAATTCTTTGACCATTTTTAGTTTTCATATAAGTAATTTTTTTATCTTTTAAAACATTTCTATTTTTAGTAGATTTTTCTTTTAATTTTCACAAAAAATCTTGATATTACTTTTAATTTAAAATTAAAAGTAATATTTTTATATCAGGGGTGATTTTTTGTGACTAATAATGAATTAATTGATGTTTTAAAAAACTTTAATTGTAAAATTAAAAAGGACACTTATATAAAAATTAAATTGTGTTAGTTCTATAATAGACTTGGTGCAAAACCTTTAATTTTAACAATTTAACGATTATTATTAATATTAAAGGTGATAGTTATTATGTTGAAAAAATATAAAGATGATCAAGAATTTTATAGTTTAGTCGGCATAAAGCCACAAACATTTTATAAAATGTTTGAAATTTTAAAAATTGCTGAGTCTAAACAAAAATATTATGGTGGTAGAAAAAATAAAATTGTAATTGAAGAGCGTTTATTAATGACTTTAGAATATTGAAAAGACTATAGTAGTTATAGAGTTATTGCAAAAAGATATAATATTAGTCATACTAGTTGCATTCGTAATATTTTTTGAATTGAAAATATTTTAATAAAAAGCGGAATTTTTAATTTACCTTGAAAAAAAGATTTAACAAAAAATAAAGGTACTAATAATAATTTGTTAGCTATTGATGCTACTGAAACTCCAATTGAAAGAATTAAAAAAAACTAAAATTACTTTTTTCAGGTAAAAAGAAACATCATTCTCTCAAATCCCAAATAATTATTGATATTTCCAATGTAAAAATTATTTCAACTGCTTTTTGTTTTGGAAGCATTCATGATTTTAAATTGCTTCTAAAATCTAAAACTTTTATTCATCCAGAAAAACAAGTTTTTGTTGATTCAGGTTATCAAGGTATACAAAATATTCATAAAAATACATTTTTGCCATTTAAAAAAAGTAAATACAATCAATTAACACCAATTCAAAAAGAATACAATAAAACTTTAAGTAAAATTAGAATTAAAATTTAACACGTATTTGCTAAACTAAAACGTTTTAAAATTTTAAGTTTAAAATATCGCAATAAAATACGAAGATTTGCATTAAGATTTAATTTAATAGCAGGAATATATAATTTTGAATTACCTTAGTTTTGCACCAAGTCTAATTAAGAAAAGAACGGAATTAGCGCAATGTATAAGTATCTGAGTATTGAATCAATAATAGCAATAAAAGAATATAAAAATTATGGATTTTCGATTCGTAAAATAGCAAAAATTGTTGATTATAGTAAATCAACTGTACATAGAGTTTGTAGATTATTAAATAAAAACTTATTGCCATTAGAAATATTGAATCAATTTCAAAAAAATAAACAAAATGCAGGCAGAAAATTAATAATTTTAACTTTAACAGAAATTAATAGTATTAATCATTTGTTAATTACTAAAAAGTATGATCTTGATATAATTGCTAACTTTTTAAAGGAAAATAAAATAAAAAGTATTTCAACAAAAACTTTATATAACATGTTTAAAACAAATCGAATGGGTTTTGATGAAAATAACTTATTGAGAAAAGGCAAAAATAAATCTCACAAACAAAAAGAAACTAGGGGCAAAATTAATAATTGTAAGTCTATTCATGAAAGAAATTTAATCATTCCTAATATTAAAAATATACAAGAATTTGGTCATTTAGAAGGTGATACTATCATTGGCAAAGATCATAAAAGTTCTATTATTACTTTGGCTGATATATGATCAAAAACCACAATTCCTTTAGTAACTAAAAATCATAAATCAGAAAATATTACGAAAAGTATAATAAAATTTATTTCAAAGTTACAAAAAGGAACAGTTAAAACCATTACTTTTGATCGTGGTAAAGAATTTAGTAAATGAAGATTAATCGAAAAAATTTGTAATGTCAAAATTTATTTTGCAGATCCTGGTAAACCTTGCCAAAGGGGTTTAAATGAAAATAATAATGGTATTTTAAGAAGATATTTACCAAAATCTACAGATCTATCTTCATATAAACAAAAAGATTTAAATTTTATAGCATTTCAAATTAATTCTACACCCAGAAAATCGCTCTCTTATAAAAGACCAATAGATTTAATACAATTATTTTAAAAAACTGTCCCATTTATATTTACAACTCAGGTTTCTAATAACTTTTCGTAATTGACTATTAACAGATTCAATAGCATTTGTAGTATAAATTACTCTTTTAATTTCTGGTGGATAACTAATAAAAACCATTAAATTATCTCAATTTTTATATCAAGATTTAGTAATTTGAGGATATTGTTTATTTCATTTATTTTCAAACGATTCTAAAGATTGCATTGCTTGTTCTTCACTACATGCACTATAAATTGGTTTTAAATCTGTAACTAGAGATTTTCGATGTTTGTATGAAACATATTTTAAACTATTTCTAATTTGATGAACTATGCATAATTGATGTTCGGTTTTAGGATAAACTGATTGTATTGCTTCTGACATGCCTGTTAAATTATCACTACAAGCAATAAGAATATCATTTAAGCCTCGATTTTTCATTTCTGTAAAATTAGATAATCAAAATTTAGAACCTTCATTTTCACTAATTCATAAACCTAAAACATCTTTTTTACCTTCTAAATCAACTCCTAAAGCTATATAAACTGATTTGTTAATAATCCGTTTATCTTGTCGTACTTTAACTACTATACAATCAAAATAAAAAATCGGATAAATACTTTCTAATGGCCGATTTTGCCATGCTTTGACATCATCAATAACATCATCAGTAATTTGACTAATAACACTTTCACTAATATCTGCACCATGATATAACTCTTGCAACTGCATTCTAATGTCAGATACTGTCATACCTTTTGCATATAGTGAAAGAACTTGTTGATCAAAACCATCAAATCTTCTTTGTCTTTTTGGCACTATTACAGGAGTAAAATTACTATTACGATCTCGTGGTACATCAATTTCAATTTTACCTTCTTGAGTTATTAATTTTTTTGAAGTTATGCCATTACGAGCATTTTCACTATTACTATGTTGATTTTTTTCATATCTTAAATAATTTTGCATTTCAGAATTCAACATTTTTTCCACTAATCTTTTTGTTAATTCTTTATATAAACCTCCTTCTTTAAAAACTGTTGTTAAATCTTCAGTATTTTCTAGTAATAAATCTACTGCTTGTGATATTGGATCATTATTATTAATGTTTTGTTTTTTAACCATTTGTAACTCACTCTTTCTAGTCATTTAATTATATTTACTAGAATTAATGAAACATAGTTATTTTTGTAAGTTACACAGATTACTAAACATTACCGATGTAATTTATTAGACTTGGTGCAAAACCTTTAATTTTAACAATTTAACGATTATTATTAATATTAAAGGTGATAGTTATTATGTTGAAAAAATATAAAGATGATCAAGAATTTTATAGTTTAGTCGGCATAAAGCCAAAAACATTTTATAAAATGCTTGAAATTTTAAAAATTGCTGAGTCTAAACAAAAATATTATGGTGGTAGAAAAAATAAAATTGTAATTGAAGAGCGTTTATTAATGACTTTAGAATATTGAAAAGACTATAGTAGTTATAGAGTTATTGCAAAAAGATATAATATTAGTCATACTAGTTGCATTCGTAATATTTTTTGAATTGAAAATATTTTAATAAAAAGCGGAATTTTTAATTTACCTGGAAAAAAAGATTTAACAAAAAATAAAGGTACTAATAATAATTTGTTAGCTATTGATGCTACTGAAACTCCAATTGAAATAATTAAAAAAAACTAAAATTACTTTTTTCAGGTAAAAAGAAACATCATTCTCTCAAATCCCAAATAATTATTGATATTTCCAATGGAAAAATTATTTCAACTGCTTTTTGTTTTGGAAGCATTCATGATTTTAAATTGCTTCTAAAATCCAAAACTTTTATTCATCCAGAAAAAAAGTTTTTGTTGATTCAGGTTATCAAGGTATACAAAATATTCATAAAAATACATTTTTGCCATTTAAAAAAAGTAAATACAATCAATTAACACCAATTCAAAAAGAATACAATAAAACTTTAAGTAAAATTAGAATTAAAATTGAACACGTATTTGCTAAACTAAAACGTTTTAAAATTTTAAGTTTAAAATATCGCAATAAAATACGAAGATTTGCATTAAGATTTAATTTAATAGCAGGAATATATAATTTTGAATTACCTTAGTTTTGCACCAAGTCTATTATAAAAATTTAGGAAAAATTACTATGGCTGGTGATAAACCTACTAATGACGAATTAGATACTGCAATAGTAAAAGTTGGTAATAATGGATTTGAACCAACTAAAGCAACATATAGTAATATAACTGATACATCTGCTATTATGACTGGTAATAAAACTGATTATTATGGAACAGTAAAATTAAATTTTACAAAGGCATAATATTATGACTTATATTTATGATATTTTTAATAATAAATCACATATTATTATAAATTCACCAAAACCAGAAGATTTAAATAGTTCAAAAGATATATTAGCAATATTACTTTATGAATTTCCAACTTTAAATCCAAATTATGTTATTGTATCAAATCCACATGAAAGTTTTGCTGTTTGTGTTGGAGATAATGTTAATTACAAAGGTAAAATACTTATTCAAATTAAAAAAAATACTAAATTATTAAAAGGAGAAAATAAACATGCCACAACATGCTGAGATTACACAATTGAGTAATTATACTTTATTAAAATTAATAAGAATTGGAATACCACCATTAAGTGCAATGATAGGTACAAGTGCTTATTATGGTCAATTAATAGGTAATCCAGTATTAGTAAGTATAAATGCTTTATTATTTTCAAAAAAATTAGGTATTGATATATGAAATTTAAATCAAATTCCTAGTATTAAAACTAAATTACTGAATAGTTCTAAAAAAATATTTTTAGGTTTAGGAACAATTAGTTTAGTAAATTATGCAAAATTTACTAATAATATAAATCCTATAGAACCAACTACAACACCTAGTCCAATTACTACTAGTACTACAACAGTAAATCCATTTCCAGATTTATTATTAAACAATACTAATACTGATGCTAATCATTTAATGGATTGAGATACTTATATATCTTTAAATTCATATGGTATTGCAAATTTACTTGCTGGTATTACAGAATTAATACCTAGCAAGTTTGAAAATATACGTAAAATAGCCAATATGGCTACTGGTGGATGTTTAATATCTTCTGGAGTTGCTATGGGTATTAATAATGATTTTAATAATGCTTATGCAATACCTACCATAATTGCTGGTGCAAGTGAAATAATCCATAATTTATTACCAATGGAAACTACAAATCATATTGAAGAAATGCAAGAAACAACATTTAATAATGAAACTGCAAGATTAGTAAATGATAATGTAAGTCAATATGGTAGTGATAATATGAGTGAAGTATCATTAAATTTTGATAATGCTTCATTAAATTGAGATTATAACCACATGAGTTTATAATGTTACCTTTAATTATTGAATGAATATATTATGCATTAGCAAGTAATGATATTCAATTAGCATTAATAAATGCTTTAAAACAATATTATAAAAATCAATCATTAAAAGCAATATTTGATAGTGAAAATGTTAATGAAAATGAAATACATCAACCTTATTCATTTTTAAATCCAAATATACTTAAAAAATTAGCAAGTATATTAAAACCAAGTGAATTAAGTATACTTCAACATGAAATTAATAAATTTAAAAATCCAATAAATAGTTTTAAAAAATCTATTATGCCAACAGAAATTAGAACAGTTAAAAATTATGTAAATAAATTTGATAATTTATTTAAAGAAAACGAAGAAGAAATACCAGATAATGCATGGGAAGTATTATCAAGTTCATGATTTAAAAAAGGAAGATTTATTGTTGATAATAAGAATTTAAAAATTGGAACTTTAACAACATTATTTCAAAGCGATAATGATAAAAGACAAATATGATATGGTCCTTATACTTATCCAACATTTCCACAAGAAATATGAATATTAATGACACAAGCAAAAGGTAAAAATGGTACTGGTGCAGGAATAATATTTTGAAAATTTTGAAATAGAAAATGATTACCAAGTCAATTAAGAAAATATGTTAAAAGTGAATTAGCAAAAAAAGGTAAATATTATGGTTCACAAGATACTAAAGTAATTTATCCAAATAATATTAATGTACAAAAAACTATGAATTTTATTAATAGATTAGAAAAAGGATTTTTTAAATTAAAAGAATAGACTTGGTGCAAAACCTTTAATTTTAACAATTTAACGATTATTATTAATATTAAAGGTGATAGTTATTATGTTGAAAAAATATAAAGATGATCAAGAATTTTATAGTTTAGTCGGCATAAAGCCACAAACATTTTATAAAATGTTTGAAATTTTAAAAATTGCTGAGTCTAAACAAAAATATTATGGTGGTAGAAAAAATAAAATTGTAATTGAAGAGCTTTTATTAATGACTTTAGAATATTGAAAAGACTATAGTAGTTATAGAGTTATTGCAAAAAGATATAATATTAGTCATACTAGTTGCATTCGTAATATTTTTTGAATTGAAAATATTTTAATAAAAAGCGGAATTTTTAATTTACCTGGAAAAAAAAGATTTAACAAAAAATCAAGTTACTAATAATAATTTGTTAGCTATTGATGCTACTGAAACTCCAATTGAAAGAATTAAAAAAGGAAATTATCCCCACATGTACTAGTGTGGAGGAAAAAATGAATTGAAATGAATTCAATAGCATATTTCAAACTGAAAACGATTGTTTGAAATATATAGCGAAGTTGAAAATAATGAAATGCATCAGGTGTGCTTCTTCTAGTTTGAATACTTCTGATTTGAGAAGAATACGATGTTTGAACTGTAACCAAACATTTAGTATTCTTTATGGAACCATTTTTTATAAGTCACAGACCCAAATGACATCTTGGTTTTATCTCATCTTTAGATGAATAAACACAAAGCATGGCATACCAGCAACCGATGTTGCAAGGGAATTGGGTGTGACCTATAAAACAGCTTGAAGAATGTGTCATGAAATCAGGACTAGAATTGGAAATCAAGATGCAGGTTTCATTGTTGATGGCACAGCACAGATGGATGAAATGTATCTTTCACATTTAGGTTTTAAAAAACAAGGAAGATCTTTTAATTTTCACAAAAAATCTTGATATTACTTTTAATTTTAAATTAAAAGTAATATTTTTATATCAGGGGTGATTTTTTGTGACTAATAATGAATTAATTGATGTTTTAAAAAACAAAAAAGATGAAGAATTTATAAAAATTATTAGACATTTTAAAAATAGAATGGCTTTTCTCCCTTTATGTACTATTTTTAAATTTTATCACATAAATGCTGAGAAAAGCCTATCTACGGACTTCTCCCCACATTTTTAAATCAAACATAACATTACAGTTTCAAAACTAGGTATATTGTTGAATTTATATGCCGATTCTTTTGCGTATAAATGAACATGATGTTTTTCAACTTTGATATGTGTTTTAAATGTTCGTCTGATGTGCTTTCATGCCGATTCAATCTGGTTTATGTTTACACCAGTTTTTGAAACATAGCCATCTTGATGGTTAACTGTTTCATGCTTAGTGAAAACTGATTTAAAATGGCGATATCCTTTTCAAGAATCAGTATGTACATCACACTTTGAAGAAATGTGGTTTCTTGCAAATTGCAAAAGATTTTTTTGATTTGCATTTTTCAACACTTTCACAATTAAATTATTGGTTGTTTTTTCATAAATCCCAACAATCAAAGTTTTATTTTTTAAGGATCTTCCTTGTTTTTTAAAACCCATATGTGAAAGATACATTTCATCCATTTGCACTATGCCCTCAACAATGAATTGAGGTTCTTGTTTTGCAATTGCACTTCGGATTTTATGACCCATTCTTCAAGCAGTTTTCAAAGTTACTCCCAATTCTTTTGCAACATCAGTTGATGGAATTCCATGTTTGGTGTTTATTCATCTAAAGATGAGATAAAACCAAGATGTCAAAGGTGTTTGTGACTTGTAAAAAATGGTGTCATGAAGAATACTAAATGTTTGATGACATTTCAAACATCTTATTCTTCTTAAATCAGAAGTATTCAAATTTGTTCAAGAACACCTCATACATTTGTTTTCCTTCAAACTTGCTATATATTTCAAACAATCTTTTTCTGTTTGAAATATATTGTTGAACTCATTCAATTTCATTGTTTCCTCCACAAGTACATGTGGGGAGAAGTCCGATAAAAATTTAGGAAAAATTACTATGGCTGGTGATAAACCTACTAATGACGAATTAGATACTGCAATAGTAAAAGTTGGTAATAATGGATTTGAACCAACTAAAGCAACATATAGTAATATAACTGATACATCTGCTATTATGACTGGTAATAAAACTGATTATTATGGAACAGTAAAATTAAATTTTACAAAGGCATAATATTATGACTTATATTTATGATATTTTTAATAATAAATCACATATTATTATAAATTCACCAAAACCAGAAGATTTAAATAGTTCAAAAGATATATTAGCAATATTACTTTATGAATTTCCAACTTTAAATCCAAATTATGTTATTGTATCAAATCCACATGAAAGTTTTTCTGTTTGTGTTGGAGATAATGTTAATTACAAAGGTAAAATACTTATTCAAATTAAAAAAAATACTAAATTATTAAAAGGAGAAAATAAACATGCCACAACATGCTGAGATTACACAATTGAGTAATTATACTTTATTAAAATTAATAAGAATTGGAATACCACCATTAAGTGCAATGATAGGTACAAGTGCTTATTATGGTCAATTAATAGGTAATCCAGTATTAGTAAGTATAAATGCTTTATTATTTTCAAAAAAATTAGGTATTGATATATGAAATTTAAATCAAATTCCTAGTATTAAAACTAAATTACTGAATAGTTCTAAAAAAATATTTTTAGGTTTAGGAACAATTAGTTTAGTAAATTATGCAAAATTTACTAATAATATAAATCCTATAGAACCAACTACAACACCTAGTCCAATTACTACTAGTACTACAACAGTAAATCCATTTCCAGATTTATTATTAAACAATACTAATACTGATGCTAATCATTTAATGGATTGAGATACTTATATATCTTTAAATTCATATGGTATTGCAAATTTACTTGCTGGTATTACAGAATTAATACCTAGCAAGTTTGAAAATATACGTAAAATAGCCAATATGGCTACTGGTGGATGTTTAATATCTTCTGGAGTTGCTATGGGTATTAATAATGATTTTAATAATGCTTATGCAATACCTACCATAATTGCTGGTGCAAGTGAAATAATCCATAATTTATTACCAATGGAAACTACAAATCATATTGAAGAAATGCAAGAAACAACATTTAATAATGAAACTGCAAGATTAGTAAATGATAATGTAAGTCAATATGGTAGTGATAATATGAGTGAAGTATCATTAAATTTTGATAATGCTTCATTAAATTGAGATTATAACCACATGAGTTTATAATGTTACCTTTAATTATTGAATGAATATATTATGCATTAGCAAGTAATGATATTCAATTAGCATTAATAAATGCTTTAAAACAATATTATAAAAATCAATCATTAAAAGCAATATTTGATAGTGAAAATGTTAATGAAAATGAAATACATCAACCTTATTCATTTTTAAATCCAAATATACTTAAAAAATTAGCAAGTATATTAAAACCAAGTGAATTAAGTATACTTCAACATGAAATTAATAAATTTAAAAATCCAATAAATAGTTTTAAAAAATCTATTATGCCAACAGAAATTAGAACAGTTAAAAATTATGTAAATAAATTTGATAATTTATTTAAAGAAAACGAAGAAGAAATACCAGATAATGCATGGGAAGTATTATCAAGTTCATGATTTAAAAAAGGAAGATTTATTGTTGATAATAAGAATTTAAAAATTGGAACTTTAACAACATTATTTCAAAGCGATAATGATAAAAGACAAATATGATATGGTCCTTATACTTATCCAACATTTCCACAAGAAATATGAATATTAATGACACAAGCAAAAGGTAAAAATGGTACTGGTGCAGGAATAATATTTTGAAAATTTTGAAATAGAAAATGATTACCAAGTCAATTAAGAAAATATGTTAAAAGTGAATTAGCAAAAAAAGGTAAATATTATGGTTCACAAGATACTAAAGTAATTTATCCAAATAATATTAATGTACAAAAAACTATGAATTTTATTAATAGATTAGAAAAAGGATTTTTTAAATTAAAAGAATAGACTTGGTGCAAAACCTTTAATTTTAACAATTTAACGATTATTATTAATATTAAAGGTGATAGTTATTATGTTGAAAAAATATAAAGATGATCAAGAATTTTATAGTTTAGTCGGCATAAAGCCACAAACATTTTATAAAATGTTTGAAATTTTAAAAATTGTTGAGTCTAAACAAAAATATTATGGTGGTAGAAAAAATAAAATTGTAATTGAAGAGCTTTTATTAATGACTTTAGAATATTGAAAAGACTATAGTAGTTATAGAGTTATTGCAAAAAGATATAATATTAGTCATACTAGTTGCATTCGTAATATTTTTTGAATTGAAAATATTTTAATAAAAAGCGGAATTTTTAATTTACCTGGAAAAAAAAGATTTAACAAAAAATCAAGTTACTAATAATAATTTGTTAGCTATTGATGCTACTGAAACTCCAATTGAAAGAATTAAAAAAGGAAATTATCCCCACATGTACTAGTGTGGAGGAAAAAATGAATTGAAATGAATTCAATAGCATATTTCAAACTGAAAACGATTGTTTGAAATATATAGCGAAGTTGAAAATAATGAAATGCATCAGGTGTGCTTCTTCTAGTTTGAATACTTCTGATTTGAGAAGAATACGATGTTTGAACTGTAACCAAACATTTAGTATTCTTTATGGAACCATTTTTTATAAGTCACAGACCCAAATGACATCTTGGTTTTATCTCATCTTTAGATGAATAAACACAAAGCACGGCATACCAGCAACCGATGTTGCAAGGGAATTGGGTGTGACCTATAAAACAGCTTGAAGAATGTGTCATGAAATCAGGACTAGAATTGGAAATCAAGATGCAGGTTTCATTGTTGATGGCACAGCACAGATGGATGAAATGTATCTTTCACATTTAGGTTTTAAAAAACAAGGAATATCTTTTAATTTTCACAAAAAATCTTGATATTACTTTTAATTTTAAATTAAAAGTAATATTTTTATATCAGGGGTGATTTTTTGTGACTAATAATGAATTAATTGATGTTTTAAAAAACAAAAAAGATGAAGAATTTATAAAAATTATTAGACATTTTAAAAATAGAATTAAACAAATTGAGAAAAAAGAAAAATTAGATGCAATTGATAAAAAATTTAAAGAAAAAGGAATTCAATGTCCAAATTGTAAATCTTATTGATGTGTAAAAAATGGTTTTAAGAATAATAAGCCAAAATATTTATGCAAAGATTGTAAAAGTAGCTTTGATGCTTTAAGAAATCATTTTTTACATTGAAGTCATTTATCTCATGAACAATGAGATTGAATAATTTGATTGTCATTGTTAGGTCAATCTGCTTATACTATTTCTCAATTTGCTAAAATTTCAAAAACATCAGCATGATTTAATCGTCAAAAATTTATGAAATCATCACAATTAGCAAAAACACAAAAACCATTCACAAAATTAAAAGGTAGAATTGAAATTGATGAAACTTTTATCAAAGAAATTCATAAAGGAAATTTCAAAAATCCAGATGATCCAAGAAAAAAATGAATTGAAGAAAATGCTAAAGATTTAAACTGTTGTATTGAAATGGCAATGGATGAAAATAAAAATATTTATGCTCAAACAACAAATACTAAAAGATTAACAAAAAAATGTTTTAATTTTCAAAAAAACTCTTGATGAAATAAAAAAAATCATCAACCCGGCCTAAAATTTGATTTTATTTAATTTTGGGATTTATTTTTTTTACAAACTGAAATATAATGCTTCAGATTTTGCATAAGGTGATATTTTATAATGTTGGTATTTAAATTTTCATAAATTGAGGTAATTTTGAATATTGGTAAATCCAATGCCATGATAATGAGTAATAAATTCTTTTAAACTTGATTGTATTTTACTGATATTACTTAAATTTTTATAATTTAATTCTTTATTTTCTTTTGATTTAAATTTCTTGAGAGTACATTTTGTTTGTTTAGCTACTGTATCATATAGTATTTGCATATCACAAACTATAATTGATTTTTCTTCGATAAGCTTAGATGTTAAATTTTCTTGTACTCATTTTTTTGTTAATCTTTTAGTATTTGTTGTTTGAGCATAAATATTTTTATTTTCATCAATTGCCATTTCAATACAACAGTTTAAATCTTTAGCATTTTCTTCAATTCATTTTTTTCTTGGATCATCTGGATTTTTGAAATTTCCTTTATGAATTTCTTTGATAAAAGTTTCATCAATTTCAATTCTACCTTTTAATTTTGTGAATGGTTTTTGTGTTTTTGCTAATTGTGATGATTTCATAAATTTTTGACGATTAAATCATGCTGATTTTTTTGAAATTTTAGCAAATTGAGAAATAATATAAGCAGATTGACCTAACAATGACAATCAAATTATTCAATCTCATTGTTCATGAGATAAATGACTTCAATGTAAAAAATGATTTCTTAAAGCATCAAAGCTACTTTTACAATCTTTGCATAAATATTTTTGCTTATTATTCTTAAAACCATTTTTTACACATCAATAAGATTTACAATTTGGACATTGAATTCCTTTTTCTTTAAATTTTTTATCAATTGCATCTAATTTTTCTTTTTTCTCAATTTGTTTAATTCTATTTTTAAAATGTCTAATAATTTTTATAAATTCTTCATCTTTTTTGTTTTTTAAAACATCAATTAATTCATTATTAGTCACAAAAAATCACCCCCGATATAAAAATATTACTTTTAATTTTAAATTAAAAGTAATATCAAGATTTTTTGTGAAAATTAACAAAAAAATGAGTACAAGAAAATTTAACATCTAAGCTTATCGAAGAAAAATCAATTATAGTTTGTGATATGCAAATACTATATGATACAGTAGCTAAACAAACAAAATGTACTCTCAAGAAATTTAAATCAAAAGAAAATAAAGAATTAAATTATAAAAATTTAAGTAATATCAGTAAAATACAATCAAGTTTAAAAGAATTTATTACTCATTATCATGGCATTGGATTTACCAATATTCAAAATTACATCAATTTATGAAAATTTAAATACCAACATTATAAAATATCACCTTATGCAAAATCTGAAGAATTATATTTCAGTTTGTAAAAAAAATAAATCCCAAAATTAAATAAAATCAAATTTTAGGCCAGGTTGATGATTTTTTTTATTTCATCAAGATTTTTTTTGAAAATTAAAAGGAAGATCCTTGTTGAATAAAACTTTGATTGTTGGAGTTTATGAGAAAACCAGCAACAAACTAATTGTGAAGGTTCTGAAAAATGCAGATGAAAAAAAACCTTTTAAGATTTACATTGAAACACATTTTTACTGAGTGCTGTCTATTTACGGATTCTTGGAAGGGATATGTAAGTTTCAAAAACTTCTATCCCAAACATGAAATCGTAAATCATGAAGTTGGGTATGTGTCACCAACAGGTGTAAACACAAACCAGATTGAATCAGCATGAAAGCACATCCGACGAACTTTCCGAACACACATAAGAGTTTCAAAGCACAATATTCATTTATATGCAAAAGAATCAGCATATAAATTCAATAACATACCTAGTTTTGAAACTGTAATTTTGTGTTTGATTTAAATACATGCGGGGATAATTTCCTAGGTAGGCTTTTATCTCCATTTATGTGATAAAATTTAAAAATAGTACATAAAGGGAGATAAAAGCCTTAAAAAAAACTAAAATTACTTTTTTCTTTTAATTTTCACAAAAAATCTTGATATTACTTTTAATTTTAAATTAAAAGTAATATTTTTATATCAGGGGTGATTTTTTGTGACTAATAATGAATTAATTGATGTTTTAAAAAACAAAAAAGATGAAGAATTTATAAAAATTATTAGACATTTTAAAAATAGAATTAAACAAATTGAGAAAAAAGAAAAATTAGATGCAATTGATAAAAAATTTAAAGAAAAAGGAATTCAATGTCCAAATTGTAAATCTTATTGATGTGTAAAAAATGTTTTTAAGAATAATAAGCAAAAATATTTATGCAAAGATTGTAAAAGTAGCTTTGATGCTTTAAGAAATCATTTTTTACATTGAAGTCATTTATCTCATGAACAATGAGATTGAATAATTTGATTGTCATTGTTAGGTCAATCTTTTAATTTTCACAAAAAATCTTGATATTACTTTTAATTTTAAATTAAAAGTAATATTTTTATATCAGGGGTGATTTTTTGTGACTAATAATGAATTAATTGATGTTTTAAAAAACAAAAAAGATGAAGAATTTATAAAAATTATTAGACATTTTAAAAATAGAATTAAACAAATTGAGAAAAAAGAAAAATTAGATGCAATTGATAAAAAATTTAAAGAAAAAGGAATTCAATGTCCAAATTGTAAATCTTATTGATGTGTAAAAAATGGTTTTAAGAATAATAAGCAAAAATATTTATGCAAAGATTGTAAAAGTAGCTTTGATGCTTTAAGAAATCATTTTTTACATTGAAGTCATTTATCTCATGAACAATGAGATTGAATAATTTGATTGTCATTGTTAGGTCAATCTGCTTATACTATTTCTCAATTTGCTAAAATTTCAAAAACATCAGCATGATTTAATCGTCAAAAATTTATGAAATCATCACAATTAGCCAAAACACAAAAACCATTCACAAAATTAAAAGGTAGAATTGAAATTGATGAAACTTTTATCAAAGAAATTCATAAAGGAAATTTCAAAAATCCAGATGATCCAAGAAAAAAATGAATTGAAGAAAATGCTAAAGATTTAAACTGTTGTATTGAAATGGCAATTGATGAAAATAAAAATATTTATGCTCAAACAACAAATACTAAAAGATTAACAAAAAAATGAGTACAAGAAAATTTAACATCTAAGCTTATCGAAGAAAAATCAATTATAGTTTGTGATATGCAAATACTATATGATACAGTAGCTAAACAAACAAAATGTACTCTCAAGAAATTTAAATCAAAAGAAAATAAAGAATTAAATTATAAAAATTTAAGTAATATCAGTAAAATACAATCAAGTTTAAAAGAATTTATTACTCATTATCATGGCATTGGATTTATCAATATTCAAAATTACCTCAATTTATGAAAATTTAAATACCAACATTATAAAATATCACCTTATGCAAAATCTGAAGCATTATATTTCAGTTTGTAAAAAAAATAAATCCCAAAATTAAATAAAATCAAATTTTAGGCCAGGTTGATGATTTTTTTTATTTCATCAAGAGTTTTTTTGAAAATTAAAAGGTCAATCTGCTTATACTATTTCTCAATTTGCTAAAATTTCAAAAACATCAGCATGATTTAATCGTCAAAAATTTATGAAATCATCACAATTAGCAAAAACACAAAAACCATTCACAAAATTAAAAGGTAGAATTGAAATTGATGAAACTTTTATCAAAGAAATTCATAAAGGAAATTTCAAAAATCCAGATGATCCAAGAAAAAAATGAATTGAAGAAAATGCTAAAGATTTAAACTGTTGTATTGAAATGGCAATTGATGAAAATAAAAATATTTATGCTCAAACAACAAATACTAAAAGATTAACAAAAAAATGAGTACAAGAAAATTTAACATCTAAGCTTATCGAAGAAAAATAAATTATAGTTTGTGATATGCAAATACTATATGATACAGTAGCTAAACAAACAAAATGTACTCTCAAGAAATTTAAATCAAAAGAAAATAAAGAATTAAATTATAAAAATTTAAGTAATATCAGTAAAATACAATCAAGTTTAAAAGAATTTATTACTCATTATCATGGCATTGGATTTACCAATATTCAAAATTACCTCGATTTATGAAAATTTAAATACCAACATTATAAAATATCACCTTATGCAAAATCTGAAGCATTATATTTCAGTTTGTAAAAAAAATAAATCCCAAAATTAAATAAAATCAAATTTTAGGCCAGGTTGATGATTTTTTTTATTTCATCAAGAGTTTTTTTGAAAATTAAAAATTACTTTTGATCGTGGTAAAGAATTTAGTAAATGAAGATTAATCGAAAAAATTTGTAATGTCAAAATTTATTTTGCAGATCCTGGTAAACCTTGCCAAAGGGGTTTAAATGAAAATAATAATGGTATTTTAAGAAGATATTTACCAAAATCTACAGATCTATCTTCATATAAACAAAAAGATTTAAATTTTATAGCATTTCAAATTAATTCTACACCCAGAAAATCGCTCTCTTATAAAAGACCAATAGATTTAATACAATTATTTTAAAAAACTGTCCCATTTATATTTACAACTCAGGCAATATTACATAAATTTTTATACTATCTATATGATTAAAATTTAGTAAACTATATCTATAATGACTAGACTTACCCCAAACTGCTTACTTTTTAATTTTCTTTCTTCTTAATATTGCTATAACTACTGGAATAGCAATAATAACTAATAAAAAAGTACTACCAATAATTATAATATTTCAATTATTAATTAAAGTTGTTGTTTTTGTTTTTATTTCTGGTAAGGCAAAAGGGTTATTTTTATTTTTTTCATCATGTTTAACATTAGCATATAAATGAGTAATTAAATCGTGCTCATAAAACAATAATCAATAACGTAATTGATCTGGATTTAGTACATCAATTGCACAATCTATATTAGTGGTTTCTTGTAAATACTGATTAAAATCAATACCAGATTGACTATTAGCAAAATTAGTAAAACCAGAAAACTTAGTTGATAAAGGATTAATATTATAAATATTTAAATATTGTCTTGAAGAACTATCAACTTTATCATTTACTATTCTTTGTAATAAATAAATAGTATGATCTTCAGATTGATATGTTTTTAATGGTTGATTTGAAATAGGTGTTATCTTTTCTTCTTGTGGAACAAGATTATCATCAACACGCTGATATATTCATTTATCTTCACTAACATTAGCAGTAATAACAGCTTCTGATTTAATTTGACTAAAAGCAATCATTTGTAAATTACTATTTTTTTCTTCATTAATAAAATATTGATGAATTAATGAAGATTTATCTTCTTTTTCATTAATAACTTGAATGTCTGGCATAGAACTATTAATAGTAAGTGTTGCTTGTCTTAAAACGGTACTACCATCACTATCATTTCATTTAACATTATATATAGTGGGTTTATTTTTACTATAATCTTGGTTTAAAATAGCATAGTCAAAAGTTTTATGACTATTAGTTTTAACAATTTTTTTTATTTCTCTGTTTTCATTATTAATAGAAATTTCTAATCCTGATTTTTTAAAAGGAGGATGCACATAAAAAACAAATATTTCATTACTAAAACTATCCTTAGTATTTGCAAATGGTCCAATTGGAAATATTTTAGCACGCGTTTCAAAATTAGATTTTTGAAAATTAGTACTTGGTTGTAAATTATATGGAACTTCTATTAAAGTATTAATGTCACTTGCTTCATATATTGTTGCAAAAAGTCCTGCATCAATACTTTCTTTAATTGTTTGATGATATTGTAAAATTAAATTATTACTTTTTTCATTAAAAGTATGACCAAAAGCATCCGCAGTAAGAAAACCTTGTGCATTTTTAAAATAACTACTATTATCATTAATAATACTTTTTAATTGACTATAACCTTGATCATTAATAATATCATTGGTTTCAATATTACTATGTGTTCAATCATTATTAATAATTTGATCATAACTATCAAAATTAACATTTAATGGTGTACTTTTAACATTATTATATAAATATTGTGAATCATTATTTCAATATTTAATACTATTAACTAAGTTACGATTTGATGACTTAACAGTAATATGAAAGCCGCTAACTTTACTATTACTAGTTTGATGATTTTGATTATTAAAACTAATACTTAATACTGAGGTTACTAATAAACTGCTAGCACTAAGTAATAAAATTCATTTTTGTTTAAATTGTTTCATAATATTTCCTTATAAATTTAATATTTAAAAGTTATTAAATTACTATTTTTTATTTTTATCTAGCAATTATGTAATTAGTATATCAATTCTTTTAAAAATATGATATATATTATTTACATGAGAAATATATATTAGAATTGGTGCAAAACTAAGGTAATTCAAAATTATATATTCCTGCTATTAAATTAAATCTTAATGCAAATCTTCGTATTTTATTGCGATATTTTAAACTTAAAATTTTAAAACGTTTTAGTTTAGCAAATACGTGTTCAATTTTAATTCTAATTTTACTTAAATTTTTATTGTATTCTTTTTGAATTGGTGTTAATTGATTGTATTTACTTTTTTTTTTAATTTTCAAAAAAACTCTTGATGAAATAAAAAAAATCATCAACCTGGCCTAAAATTTTATTTTATTTAATTTTGGGATTTATTTTTTTTACAAACTGAAATATAATGCTTCAGATTTTGCATAAGGTGATATTTTATAATGTTGGTATTTAAATTTTCATAAATTGAGGTA
The DNA here is from genome assembly GCF_964030805.1 of Spiroplasma endosymbiont of Zeiraphera isertana. Taxonomy (GTDB): domain Bacteria; phylum Bacillota_I; class Bacilli_A; order Mycoplasmatales; family VBWQ01; genus Spiroplasma_E. The sequence goes on along the minus strand of NZ_OZ034965.1, from coordinate 2,125,446 downwards.
ATTTTGAATATTGGTAAATCCAATGCCATGATAATGAGTAATAAATTCTTTTAAACTTGATTGTATTTTACTGATATTACTTAAATTTTTATAATTTAATTCTTTATTTTCTTTTGATTTAAATTTCTTGAGAGTACATTTTGTTTGTTTAGCTACTGTATCATATAGTATTTGCATATCACAAACTATAATTGATTTTTCTTCGATAAGATTAGATGTTAAATTTTCTTGTACTCATTTTTTTGTTAATCTTTTAGTATTTGTTGTTTGAGCATAAATATTTTTATTTTCATCAATTGCCATTTCAATACAACAGTTTAAATCTTTAGCATTTTCTTCAATTCATTTTTTTCTTGGATCATCTGGATTTTTGAAATTTCCTTTATGAATTTCTTTGATAAAAGTTTCATCAATTTCAATTCTACCTTTTAATTTTGTGAATGGTTTTTGTGTTTTTGCTAATTGTGATGATTTCATAAATTTTTGACGATTAAATCATGCTGATGTTTTTGAAATTTTAGCAAATTGAGAAATAGTATAAGCAGATTGACCTAACAATGACAATCAAATTATTCAATCTCATTGTTCATGAGATAAATGACTTCAATGTAAAAAATGATTTCTTAAAGCATCAAAGCTACTTTTACAATCTTTGCATAAATATTTTTGCTTATTATTCTTAAAACCATTTTTTACACATCAATAAGATTTACAATTTGGACATTGAATTCCTTTTTCTTTAAATTTTTTATCAATTGCATCTAATTTTTCTTTTTTCTCAATTTGTTTAATTCTATTTTTAAAATGTCTAATAATTTTTATAAATTCTTCATCTTTTTTGTTTTTTAAAACATCAATTAATTCATTATTAGTCACAAAAAATCACCCCTGATATAAAAATATTACTTTTAATTTAAAATTAAAAGTAATATCAAGATTTTTTGTGAAAATTAAAAACTTTTTTTAAATGGCAAAAATGTATTTTTATGAATATTTTGTATACCTTGATAACCTGAATCAACAAAAACTTGTTTTTCTGGATGAATAAAAGTTTTAGATTTTAGAAGCAATTTAAAATCATGAATGCTTCCAAAACAAAAAGCAGTTGAAATAATTTTTCCATTGGAAATATCAATAATTATTTGGGATTTGAGAGAATGATGTTTCTTTTTACCTGAAAAAAGTAATTTTAGTTTTTTTTAATTCTTTCAATTGGAGTTTCAGTGGCATCAATAGCTAACAAATTATTATTAGTACCTTTATTTTTTGTTAAATCTTTTTTTCAAGGTAAATTAAAAATTCCGCTTTTTATTAAAATATTTTCAATTCAAAAAATATTACGAATGCAACTAGTATGACTAATATTATATCTTTTTGCAATAACTCTATAACTACTATAGTCTTTTCAATATTCTAAAGTCATTAATAAACGCTCTTCAATTACAATTTTATTTTTTCTACCACCATAATATTTTTGTTTAGACTCAGCAATTTTTAAAATTTCAAGCATTTTATAAAATGTTTGTGGCTTTATGCCGACTAAACTATAAAATTCTTGATCATCTTTATATTTTTTCAACATAATAACTATCACCTTTAATATTAATAATAATCGTTAAATTGTTAAAATTAAAGGTTTTGCACCAAGTCTATTTAAGATCTAAAATACCTACAAGATATATCACAAATATTAATATTATATTAAGTTTCTTTAATTGAAAATACTTATCCCTAAGTCAATTAAATATAAAATTAGCAGTTACTACTTGAAACTGATAATTTTATTTGTTAGTATATTAATATGATTAGCAATCAAGTAATTATAGTGCTAAAAAGAGGAGTGACATTATGCAATTAAATGAAATCCCTAACTATAGTAATGATCCTAAAATTCTTGATAAATTTGCTCGTAATCTAATTGTACAAGCTAAAACAGGAAAAATGGATCCTATTATTGGACGTGATGAAGATATTCGTAAAGTAGAAGAAATACTCTCACGAAAAACTAAAAACAACCCCGTCTTAATCGGTTTACCTGGTATTGGTAAGACTGCTATTATTGAAGGTTTAGCCCAACGTATTGTTCGTGGTGATGTTCCCAGTAACTTAAAAGATAAAATTATTTATGAACTAGATATGGGAGCACTAATTGCTGGCGCTAAATTCCAAGGTGAGTTTGAAGAACGATTAAAAGCGGTTATTAACCAAATTAAAAATTCTAATGAAAAAAATATTTTATTTATTGATGAACTACATTTAATTGTTGGTGCTGGTAGAACACAAGGTTCGATGGATGCTTCTAATTTACTAAAACCAATGTTAGCACGTGGTGAACTACGTTGTATTGGTGCCACAACACTTGACGAATATCGTCAATACATTGAAAAAGATGCAGCCCTTGAACGAAGATTTCGTAAGATGATTATTAAAGAACCAACAACAGAAGATACAACCGCTATCTTACGTGGTTTAAAAGAACGTTTTGAAGCTTATCATGGTGTAAAAATTCATGATAGTGCATTACGAGAAGCTGTTTATCTATCTAATAAATATATTAATGATCGTTACTTACCTGATAAAGCAATTGACTTAATTGATGAAGCTTGTGCTAGTATTAAAACCGAAATTGCTTCGGTTCCTAGTGATTTAGATGATATAAGAAGAAAAGTCTTACAATTAAAAATTGAACAAGCAGCCTTAAGTAAAGAAAAAGATGAAAACTCGCAAACAAGACTAATTGAAGTCGATAAACAATTAAAAACTAAAAAAAATACTTTACAACAATTAGAAGATAAATGAATCAAAGAAAAGTCAGCATTAGACCATATTACTAGTTTAAAAAATAAATTAGAAAATGCTAAATCAGAATTAGAATTGTATCAATTATCAGGTAATTTTACAAAAGCTGGTGAACTACAATATAGTATTATTCCCAACTTAGAAAAAGAACTTAAAGATAGTGAAAATATAAAAAAAGATAATCCTTTACTACGCGAAGATGTTACTAGTGAAGATATTGCAAAAGTTGTTGCAAAATGAACTGGCATTCCTGTTACTCGTTTATTAGCAACCGAAAAAGAAAAATTATTAAAATTACCCTTAACTTTAAATACAAGAATTAAAGGTCAAAGTAATGCCCTACAGTTGGTAAGTGATGCTTTAATTAGAGCTCGTGCTGGCATTAAAGATCCCAATCGCCCAATTGGTTCATTTATTTTCTTGGGTCCAACCGGTGTTGGAAAAACTGAAGTTGCCAGAACCTTAGCTGATATTTTATTTGATAGCGAAAAAAATATGGTTCGTATTGATATGTCAGAATTTATGGAAAAACACGCAGTTAGCAAATTACTAGGTTCACCTCCTGGCTATGTTGGTTATGAAAACGGTGGACAATTAACCGAAAAAGTAAGACGAAATCCTTATAGTATCATTCTTTTTGATGAAATCGAAAAAGCCCATCCTGAAGTATTAAATATTTTATTACAAATTCTTGATGAAGGTAGAATTACAGACAGTCATGGTCTCTTAATTGACTTTAAAAACACAATAATTATTATGACTTCAAATCTTGGTTCACAAGAACTATTAAGTGGTAAAGATAACAGCAAAGAACAAGCATTAAATATCTTAAAAAAATCATTTCGACCAGAATTTATTAATCGAATTGATGAAATTGTTATCTTCAATCCATTAAGTAAAAAAGTAATAACAGAAATTATTATTAAAGAATTAGATACTTTATTATTGCGATTAAGACAAGAAAAAAATTTACAATTATCTTATGAATCAGAAGTAGTTAATAAAATACTAAAAGATGCTTATGATGAAGAATATGGCGCACGACCGATTAAACGCTATATTCAACACTATATTGAAACTATTATCGCACAAGCTATTATTAAAGAAGAACTAATACCCCACAAACGAATGGTAATTACTATCAATAAAGACAATATGTTTATTCTCAGTAAAAAAATAAAATTCAATTAAGTCTTGATATTATTACACTCTCAGTTATAATTATATAAGTATTGGCATTCAAAGTTAATGAATGCTAAAAAAGGTGGTGAACAATGTTAAGTAACAGACAATCACAAATTTTAAAAATCATTGTTGAAAAATATATTAAAACAGGATTACCAATTGGTAGCAAAACTATTTTAGAAAATAATAACAATATTAATTTTTCTAGTGCTACTATTCGTAATGAATGTGTTGAATTAGAAACATTAGGATTATTAGAAAAAGCACATAGCTCTAGTGGTCGTATTCCTTCAACAAAAGGTTATCGCTATTATGTTGATAATTTAATGAATATGGGTGAACATCAAGAACTAGAAATCTTGAAGAAAAAAATAGCAGAAGTATTTAATAACCGTAACTTAGTAATTACCGAAGTATTAAATAAAACTAGTAGTATTTTAAGTGAAATGACTAATTTGATTAGTATTGTTACTGGTCCTAATATTAATGAAGATACTTTAAAAAAAATTGAATTAATACCGATTAGTAATGCTAATGCTTTAACAATTTGTATTACTAGTAATGGTCATGTTCAAAACAAAATGTTTAATATTCAAGAAACATCATTAACCGATTTATCAATTGCCATTGATATTTTTAACACCAGATTAATTGGTACTAAAATTAGTGAAATTAGTGAGAAAGTAAATTTATTAAAACCAATCCTTGAACAACAAGTACAAAAATCAGAATATATTATTCAAGGATTTGTTAACACTTTAATTAATTTCTCACGACCACTATCAACAACACACGGTGTTCAATATATGTTAGAAAATCCTGAATTTAATGATATTAATAAGGTTAAAACAATTATTAAATTCATTGAATCACAATCACCATGAATGTATTTTGATGAATTAAATAATAATCAACTACAAATTAAAATTGGTGAAGAACTGGGTAATGAAAATAACGATATGGCAATGATTACTACTACTTTTAAAGTTCATGATGGTGAACAAGGACAAATTGCAATTGTTGGACCTAAACGTTTAGAATATGAAAAACTAACTGAAATTCTAAATTGGATTAATCAAACATTGATTAAAAACTTTAAATAGAAATGAGATGATAAAATGACAAAAGCTAAAAAAGATAACATTGATAACGTATCAGCAACAGAAAATAAAGATACAACTATTTCAACTCCTGTTACTGAAACACCAGTAAGTGTCGAAGAAGAAAAAATATCATTAAATAAAGAAATCGAATTAGAAACAAAAATTAAAGAATTAACAACAGAACTTAATAAAATTAATTCACAACAAAAGCAATTAATGCTAGCTACTAGATTAAATACCATTAAAGAATTAGAAATTCAAAATAAAGAAAACATTAAATATGCTAACCAAAAAATTATTAAAGATTTAGTTCATACTTTATTAAATTTCCAACGAGCACTAAACTTTAAAACTGATAATGTAGCTGTTCAAAATTTCCTAGTTGGTTTTAAATTTATCTATGAAGAATTAATTAAAGCACTTGGTAAAGAAGGTTTAAAAGAAATTACTGCTAAAGTTGGAGATCAATTTAATTCTCACCAACATGAGGCAGTAGAAATTATTAATGATAATACAAACAATGCTTATCAAAATGTAAAAAATAATACTATTGTTGAAGTTATAGCTAATGGTTATGAATTGCATAATCGTGTCATTAGCACTACTAAAGTTAAAGTTTTTCAAACTAAAGAAGAAAAAACAGAAACAAAGAAAAATTAAGGAGTGAAAATATTATGTCTACAAATAAAACAACAAATAAAGAAATCATTTTAGGAATCGATCTAGGAACAACTAATTCATGTGTTGCCGTAATGGAAGGTGATAAGCCAAAAGTTATTGAAAATGCCGAAGGTGGAAGAACAACACCATCAGTTGTTGCTTACAAAGATGGTCAAATTATGGTTGGTGAAGTTGCTAAACGTCAAGCTATTACTGATCCAGATAATACTGTTAGTTCAATTAAAAGAATTATGGGAACTAAAGAAACAGTTAAAGCCGCTACTAAAACACGTAAACCAGAAGAAGTATCTGCAGAAATTTTACGCACTATTAAAACTTTTGCTGAATCAAAATTAGGCAAAAAAATATCAAAAGCAGTTATTACTGTTCCTGCTTACTTTAACAATGAACAACGTGAAGCTACTAAAAATGCAGGAATTATTGCAGGATTAAAAGTAGAAAGAATTATTAACGAACCAACTGCTGCTGCCATTGCTTATGGTTTAGACAAACAAGATAAAGATCACAAAATTTTAGTATTTGACTTAGGTGGTGGAACATTTGACGTTTCAGTTCTAGAATTAGCAGGTGGAACATTTGAAGTATTATCAACTAGTGGTGATAACAAACTTGGTGGTGACGACTTTGATGCCTTAATTGTTCAACATTTAGTTAGTGAATTCAAAAAAAGTAATGGTGTTGACTTATCAAAAGATAAAATGGCAATGCAACGTTTAAAAGATGCTGCTGAAAAAGCAAAAAAAGACTTATCAGGAGTAGTACAAGCTGATATTTCATTACCATTTATTTCAATGAATGCCTCAGGTCCATTACATTTAAATGAAAAATTAACACGTGCCAAATTTAATGAACTAACAAAATCACTAGTTGAAAGAACTATTGCTCCTGTTCGTGATGCCTTAAAAGAAGCTAAATTAAGCAAAAATGAAATTGATGAAATTATTTTAGTTGGTGGTTCAACAAGAATCCCAGCTGTGCAAGAAGTTATTAAAAACGAAATTGGTAAAGAACCACATCGTGGTGTTAACCCTGATGAAGTAGTAGCTTTGGGTGCTGCTATTCAAGGAGGAGTATTATCGGGTGATGTTACTGACGTTTTATTATTAGATGTAACTCCTTTATCGTTAGGTATTGAAACTTTAGGAGGAGTAATGACGCCATTAATCTCTCGTAATACTACTGTTCCTACTAAAAAGTCACAAGTTTTTTCAACTGCTGAAGACAATCAACCCGCTGTTGATATTAGTGTTTTACAAGGAGAACGTCCACTAGCTAAAGATAATCATTCACTGGGTCGTTTCCAATTAAGTGGTATCGAACCAGCACCAAGAGGTGTTCCACAAATTGAAGTGACTTTTGATATCGATGTTAATGGTATTGTATCTGTTAGTGCCAAAGATCTAAAAACTAATAAAGAACAAAAAATTACTATTAGCAATAGTGGTACTTTAAGTAAAGACGAAATTGAAAAAATGGTACAAGATGCTGAAAAGAATCGTGAAAACGATGAAAAACATAAAGAAGAAATTGAATTATCTAATCAAGCACAAGCCTATATTTATGATATTGATAAAATGACTGCTGAAGTTACTAAATCAGCAAAAGAAGGCGAAGCAGAAAATCCACAAATTGCTGAAATGAAAAAACTACGTGATGACTTACAAAAATCACTAGATGAAAAAAAATATGATGATTTAAAAGAAAAACTAGAACAATTAAAACAAGCATTTGCTGCTGCACAACAATTTATGAACCAACAAAAACAAGAACCAACAGATCATATTAAAAAAGATGATAATAAAAGTGATGATGTTATTGATGTTGACGCAACAACTAAAACTAAATAAAATAATTAGAGGTGGACAAAATGGCAAGTAAAAAACGTGATTATTATGAAATTCTAGGAGTTTCGCGTAATGCTACTCCAGATGAAATTAAGAAAGCGTTTCGTACGCTTGCAAAAAAATATCATCCCGATTCACCAAGTGGTGGTGATGAAGCTCGATTTAAAGAAATAAGTGAAGCTTATCAAGTTTTATCCGATACTAATGAAAGAGCAAAATATGATCAATTTGGTCATGATATGCCCGGAGTTGGTAGTTCTTCTGGCTTCGGTGGTTTCGGTGACTTTAGTTCGGCATTTGGTGACTTATTTGGTGACTTATTTGGTGGTAATAGAAGACAACAACAACGCTATAATGGTAAAACACCAGGTGATAATATCCTAACAAAAGTTGAAATTAGTTATCGTGATGTATTCTTTGGCAAAAAAATGACCATTAGTATTAACATTGATGTTGCTTGTAAGGATTGTAAAGAAACTGGTGCTAGAACTCCTAATGATATTAGTACATGTGATAAATGTAAAGGTAAAGGAGTTCTTGAATATGTTCAACAATCACCATTAGGTATGTTTAGACATCAAGGTGTTTGCAACCAATGTCAAGGACTTGGTAAAATTATTCGTCAAAAATGTTTAAAATGCAAAGGACATCGCTATTATATTGAAAATCAAAAATTAGAATTTGATATTCCTCGCAGTATTTTTGATGGTCAACAAATTAGAATTAAAGGTAAAGGTAAAATTGGTCATAATGGTGGCACTCAAGGCGATTTATTTGTTGGTATTAATATTAAGCGACATGCTTTCTTAGATCGTCAAGGTAGTGATATGTATATTAAATTACCAGTATCTTACTTAGATATTATTTTGGGAAATATTATTATGATTCCTACCTTTGAAGGAATAATTAAACATAAATTACCATTAGGACTACAATACGGTGACAAAATTACTTTAAAAAATCAGGGATTCTATTACCCGAATAGTAGTAAACGTGGTGATTTACATGTTATTATTGATATACAAATGCCTAATAAAGTTACTAAAACAGAGCAAGAAAAATTATGAAATATTAATAACGAAACTAAATTTGATCCAAATGAAGATTTTGTTAATAGTGCAATAAAAAGAATTTAATAAATTAATATATAAAAAATAAGAACATATGTTCTTATTTTTTATATATTAATTTTTTCACTTTATTAATTGGATCTTTTTTACCAATATAACACATTACACAACTAGTTTCATTTAAATATTGTAATAATCTTCATTAGAGTGGAACCTTTGTCATTGTTTTACTTCTCATATTGGTATGTCGGTAATATTAATTACTACAACATTAAAATACAACGGACTTAATAATCATAATAAATGAAATAAATAATTTATATCACTATTAATATTTTTAAATAATAAATCACAAATAAACAATGCTGGGGCGTATCAAGTTAATGGTTAGATTTAATAAGAACTTAAATGAGAGATAAAACTCTCATTTTTTAATTGTTGAACAATTATAATTAATTATTTTATTAAACCTATACTTTATTAAAGTAATTAATTATTCCAAATTTAATAAAAATTATAAAAGCTATTGTATAGGAATTTGCAAATAGTAATTTTTATCATGCTCTTTTACAACTTGATATTTTTTGGTTCCCTTCCCCTAGAACCCCTACCCTCCAAGGCTTTGCTACTTACAGTAGCATAAGCCTTACGTATAGTAAGTAGTAGGTAAGTATTTAGTTAGTAGTATATAAGCCTTTTATCACTGTATGTGATAAGGCTTATACATAGAAAGGATACGTAATGATTAATGTTAATTTAGATATTAAAAATAAAATTAAAGAAACAACTAAAGGTATGTTATTAGAAATTGGTGAATATGAAACATGATTTCCTATTAAAGATACTATTATTGATGAAAAAAATAAAAAAATAGCATTAAAAATAATTGAAGATTTTTATTATAAATTAGGTAAAAAATCAATTACAAAAGATATTGAAAGTGTTAAAGGTAGTGATATTTTAAAATATATTAAAAATATTCCAAATATTACTACAAATGAAAATGAATTAATATCATGTGAATTTTATGAACAATATAATGGTTATTATATTTTTACAAATGATAAAAATCAAGAATGTTTTAAATATAACATTACATGAGAACAAGATATGAAAAGTTTTAAAATAAATAACCCATATAATGATAATGATTTAGCAATAAATTATATTGTTACACCAATGAAAGATATAAATACTCATAATGAAAAAATATTTTATTTAAAGTATTAAAGGAAATTAATATGTTATTAAATGTTGAAAAAATAGAATTAATAAAAAATTTATGTAATGAAAAATTACTTAAAAATAAAAAATATATTGAAATACAAGAAATATTAAAAATTATAGAAAGAGAGTAATTAATTATGTTGAATTTAAAAGAAGATAAAAGAATATATTTAAAATATGAAGAAATTGAAAAAATATTTGGTTCATGTGATATTTGTCATAAAAATTCATCATTTGCAAATAGAACTTGTAATAAATGTTTTTATAAATTAATGAGTGATGATTATGAAATGTAATATTCATAATGAAAAATATATATGATTTTCTGAATTAGAAAATACATATTATTGTAATAAATGTATAAATAACATGATTGAAGAAGATATTTATTTAACAAGTTATAATTGAGATTACTTATATGAATATTATATTAATGAATTACAATTAGAAAATTTTAAAGGAGTGTAAAAATATGCAAAATAAAGGTTTTCAAGATATTAAAAATGATTTACAAATATTTTTTAAAGATATTGAAAATGGTAAATATGGTGAAAGAATTAAAGAATTATTTATGCAGAAAGAAAGTAGTGAATAAAAATGGTAGTAACACCTAAAAAGAAACCAGAAGATTTAATGATAAAACAAATTATTGTTCATTTAAGATTTACTGAAAAAGATTATGAAAAATTAAAAGAAATTTGTGAAGAAAAAAATATGAAAATTAATGGTTTTATAAGAAGTTTAATTAAAAAAGCAATAAATAAATAGAAAGAGTGATTATAATGAATAATTTATATAAAAAAATACTTAAATTACAATTAGAAATTGGTAGTACACCTAAAAATGGTTTTAATAAATTTGGAAATTATAAATATTGATTATTAAGTGATATTTTTAATAAATTTAAATTATTATGTAAAGAATTAAATATTGTTATTACACATGAAGATATATTAACAACTGATAGAAAAATAAATTATTTAGATACTAAAGAAGTAGAAATAACTTATTTTAAAAGATATACAATTATTGATTTAGATAATGATAAAGAAATTAAATATTTTGATATACTTGCTTGTGCTAAAAATACAGATATAGCAAAAGCAAAAGGTAGTGCAGAAACTTATGCTTATAGATATTTTTTAATGAATTTACTTTTATTAAGTGAAGATGAACTTGACCCAGATAATGATAATGTTAATTTAATGCAAAATAATAATAAACCACAAAATAATTATATTAATAATATAAAAATACAAAATGAAAAATGAGAACCAAGTGAAAAACAATTAGATTATTTTGAAAAATATATGATTACAAATACAGTTTTATTTGATGAATGTATAAGAGAAGATATGGAAAGATTAAATCCAAGTAATAATAAAGATTTTTTAATATTAATGGGTGAAAATTATTTAAAAGTATTATTTGATAACTTTAAAGAAATTCGTGAAAGATTTAAAAATTTAAAAAATAATAATAAAAATGAGTATAGAAATTATGAATAAATGTAAATATTGTAATAAAAGAATTTGGTTAAGTAAATTTTGATGTTTGAAATGTTTAGAAAAAATAGTTGATGAAATAACTAAATTTAATTGAGAAAAGGAAAAATAAAATGACTAATTATTTACTTTCAATTGACCCAAGTATAAAAAATACTGGATTTACTTTATGAGAAAAGAAAATATATTGTGATACATATAAATATATATGAAAACCAATATTAATTAGTAGTTGTAGTTTTAAAAATAATGCTATTGATAATTTTAATAGAGATATGCATTATGTTGTATATGGAACTTTAGAATTAAAAGATGAATTAACTAACTCTAAAAATAATTTAGATTTAATTATTGAACGTGGTACTTTTCATAGTAAAAATGGTATTGGTTATGAAACTCAAGAACATTTAAGAGGTTTTATTGCAGGAACATTTAATAAATTATTAACAAAAGATATGTTAATAAGTCCTTCTTCATGAAAGAAATGATATATAGATAATAATATTACTAATATTTCTTTAAAAAATTGAAATAAAAAAATAAGTGAAGATATATGTTTTTATTTAAATGAAAAATATGAATGAAATATTAATATTAATAATCATGATGAAGCAGATTCATTATTAATTGGTTGATATTATTTAAATAAGGATTAAATAATGCAAAAACAAAAACAAGAAAAAGTATTACTTAAATGTATTGTTAAAGATTGTAATACTAAAGTATTAGTTACTTTAAAAACTTTAAATATAGAAGATAGTGTAATTCAATTTTTTAATATGTGTTATTTTCATAAAAAACAATTTAAAAATAAAATTAAAGAAATAAAAGAATATTATAAAAAAGTTTAAACAAATATAAATAAAATAATGGTGTAGAATGAATTCATAAAACTTAATATAAGTTTTTAACTCATTGCTTTATTTTAAAGTAAATGGGTTTTTTATGTTTTTAAAAAAAGAAAGGATAAAATTATGAAATATTTTAGTCCAAGTTATTGATTTAAATTATGAGTATTATCTGCACCATTATTTAATGATAAAACTCAAGGTATTAATGCTAAGTCAATTGATAATAAAAAGATTAAAGATTGAGCTAGCAAAGATATCACTAATTTATCATTATTAGAAAATCAAGAACTAACTTTATCAAACAATCAAACAAATTTATTAAATTTACCATCATGAAATACTAATTTAACTACACATAATCAACATCATAAACACCGTCATCAAAAAAGTAGAAACAGACATAAAAGACAACCAAATCCAAATCGAAGAGCAATTTTTCAATTAACTGAACAATTAACTATTGATAGTAATAATCGCCAACAATATAGAAATAGTTTTCAATCAGTTCTTCACTCATTAGTAAATAATAATATATTAAGAGTTGTTTTTGATAATACCGAAAATACAAATTGAGGAGAAATTAATAGAATATTTACTTTAAATACTCAAAATTATGGTTATTTTCGGCTTCCAATTGTAATTAGATGACAACAAAATGAACAAAGTCTTCAAAGAAATTTTGAATTAGTTTTAAGAACCGATAATTTATATATTCAAGGTTTTATAGTTACTGAAAGAGGTTCTCATGTAGGAGAAATCTCTACTTATTATCATTTTGATTTTAGAGAAATTTATGAAGGAAGAAATTATATAAATCACCAGCAAAATCAATTATCAGAAAATCAAAGAAGATTATTACAAATGTGAAATAGACAACCTGCTGCTGTTAGAGATGATTCAGTTCCTCTTTTAACACAAATTGATGGAATCCAAAATAGACAGTTAACTGGAATTAGTCCAGATTATAGAGATATGATTCCAACTCAAAATAAAAATATTAATTGAAATAGTATTGTTAATTCTTTTATAAGACTTGGTGCAAAACCTTTAATTTTAACAATTTAACGATTATTATTAATATTAAAGGTGATAGTTATTATGTTGAAAAAATATAAAGATGATCAAGAATTTTATAGTTTAGTCGGCATAAAGCCACAAACATTTTATAAAATGATTGAAATTTTAAAAATTGCTGAGTCTAAACAAAAATATTATGGTGGTAGAAAAAATAAAATTGTAATTGAAGAGCGTTTATTAATGACTTTAGAATATTGAAAAGACTATAGTAGTTATAGAGTTATTGCAAAAAGATATAATATTAGTCATACTAGTTGCATTCGTAATATTTTTTGAATTGAAAATATTTTAATAAAAAGCGGAATTTTTAATTTACCTGGAAAAAAAGATTTAACAAAAAATAAAGGTACTAATAATAATTTGTTAGCTATTGATGCTACTGAAACTCCAATTGAAAGAATTAAAAAAAACTAAAATTACTTTTTTCAGGTAAAAAGAAACATCATTCTCTCAAATCCCAAATAATTATTGATATTTCCAATGGAAAAATTATTTCAACTGCTTTTTGTTTTGGAAGCATTCATTATTTTAAATTGCTTCTAAAATCTAAAACTTTTATTCATCCAGAAAAACAAGTTTTTGTTGATTCAGGTTATCAAGGTATACAAAATATTCATAAAAATACATTTTTGCCATTTAAAAAAAGTAAATACAATAAATTAACACCAATTCAAAAAGAATACAATAAAACTTTAAGTAAAATTAGAATTAAAATTGAACACGTATTTGCTAAACTAAAACGTTTTAAAATTTTAAGTTTAAAATATCGCAATAAAATACGAAGATTTGCATTAAGATTTAATTTAATAGCAGGAATATATAATTTTGAATTACCTTAGTTTTGCACCAAGTCTATTATACTTTTCGTAATATTTTCTGATTTATGATTTTTAGTTACTAAAGGAATTGTGGTTTTTGATCATATATCAGCCAAAGTAATAATAGAACTTTTATGATCTTTGCCAATGATAGTATCACCTTCTAAATGACCAAATTCTTGTATATTTTTAATATTAGGAATGATTAAATTTCTTTCATGAATAGACTTACAATTATTAATTTTGCCCCTAGTTTCTTTTTGTTTGTGAGATTTATTTTTGCCTTTTCTCAATAAGTTATTTTCATCAAAACCCATTCGATTTGTTTTAAACATGTTATATAAAGTTTTTGTTGAAATACTTTTTATTTTATTTTCCTTTAAAAAGTTAGCAATTATATCAAGAGCATACTTTTTAGTAATTAACAAATGATTAATACTATTAATTTCTGTTAAAGTTAAAATTATTAATTTTCTGCCTGCATTTTGTTTATTTTTTTGAAATTGATTCAATATTTTTAATGGCAATAAGTTTTTATTTAATAATCTACAAACTCTATGTACAGTTGATTTACTATAATCAACAATTTTTGCTATTTTACGAATCGAAAATCCATAATTTTTATATTCTTTTATTGCTATTATTGATTCAATACTCAGATACTTATACATTGCGCTAATTCCTTTCTTTTCTTAATTATACTTGGTGCAAAACCTTTAATTTTAACAATTTAACGATTATTATTGATATTAAAGGTGATAGTTATTATGTTGAAAAAATATAAAGATGATCAAGAATTTTATAGTTTAGTCGGCATAAAGCCACAAACATTTTATAAAATGCTTGAAATTTTAAAAATTGCTGAGTCTAAACAAAAATATTATGGTGGTAGAAAAAATAAAATTGTAATTGAAGAGCGTTTATTAATGACTTTAGAATATTGAAAAGACTATAGTAGTTATAGAGTTATTGCAAAAAGATCTAATATTATTCATACTAGTTGCATTCGTAATATTTTTTGAATTGAAAATATTTTAATAAAAAGCGGAATTTTTAATTTACCCGGAAAAAAAGATTTAACAAAAAATAAAGGTACTAATAATAATTTGTTAGCTATTGACGCTACTGAAACTCCAATTGAAAGAATTAAAAAAAACTAAAATTACTTTTTTCAGGTAAAAAGAAACATCATTCTCTCAAATCCCAAATAATTATTGATATTTCCAATGGAAAAATTATTTCAACTGCTTTTTGTTTTGGAAGCATTCATGATTTTAAATTGCTTCTAAAATCTAAAACTTTTATTCATCCAGAAAAACAAGTTTTTGTTGATTCAGGTTATCAAGGTATACAAAATATTCATAAAAATACATTTTTGCCATTTAAAAAAAGTAAATACAATCAATTAACACCAATTCAAAAAGAATACAATAAAACTTTAAGTAAAATTAGAATTAAAATTGAACACGTATTTGCTAAACTAAAACGTTTTAAAATTTTAAGTTTAAAATATCGCAATAAAATACGAAGATTTGCATTAAGATTTAATTTAATAGCAGGAATATATAATTTTGAATTACCTTAGTTTTGCACCAAGTCTATTATAGAACTAACACAATTTAATTTTTATATAAGTGTCCTTTTTAATTTTACAATTAAAGAAATAAAAAAATCCAAATAAATGAATGACCACTTAAAAACTCAAATCAATATTAAAATATTGATGAAAATATTAATGATGTAAATCAATATGTTGTTTTTTTCTAATTATCAAAGAATATATTTTAGATTTCTAAAACCCCGATATTTTTATATCAAATCTGTTTTATTTCATAAATCATATAAAATGATTACATTATGAAAAATTTAAAGATTTAAATAGAGGTTTATATTATGAAAAAGAAAATTATTAAAACAATCATTGCATCAACTGCATTAACTAGTGGTATTCCTGCTGAAAGTGGTACTTTAACTAAAATAGAAACTGAAACAGAAAATGAATTAGAAGAAAAAGATGAAAGAGTAAATTCTACAAAAAAAAAGAGTTAAAAGGCAAACTCCACCAAGTTTACAAAAAAACAATGACAACAATTAATATTGGTCAAATTGAAGCGAATGATAAACAACATATTATTCAAAGATTAAGAGAAATTAATCATCCAATTTTATCTAGAGAAGATTTTTTAGAAAATATTGAATTTGAAAACATTACAAATATTAATGCAACAGTGCATGCTGGTATTAACATTTACGATCAAAATCCCGCAAGAAATATTCCAAAAAATTTAAATTTTACTATTAACTTTACACCTCAAAGATTAACATTATCAAGTATTCTTATTAGAACTGAGTTAGGAGAATTGTTAGATAATGCACCATTAACAATAATAGAGAGACTAAATTTTTTAAATCCCGATTTGCATTTACGTTATCCTAGTTTTACAAATAGACATCCTATAGGCATAAATAATTTTCAAATTTTATCAGAAAATGTTTATGATTTTCAACAGAATAATCCTCATATTGTTTTTGATAGTGATTGAAATGTAACTTTTACTATTAATGAACAAAGCGTAAGATTATCAACTTTACTTAGAAATACTAATTTAGGACAAATTAGACGTAATGATCCGAGTACTATTATGGAAAGGTTATGAGAATTAAATCCTGATTTAGTTTTTCATTTCGACTTTGTGCCGGGTATAGATTTCTCTTCATTTTTAACTTCAACTACATTAATAATTCCGCTATCACATATGTTTCGTCCAAACAGTATAATATTTACAGAAAATTTGAATATTATTTATGATTGTGATTTTAGTGTTACTTTTACTACACTTGAAGATATATCAAATTATAAACCAAGTAATTTGCACACCACTACAACAACAACCCCTTCACCTTTAGCAGGTGGAAGCGCTGTTTTGCCATCAACACCTGAACAATCTTTTAACATTGGAACTAGTTCTAGAAATAGAAATCAACAAAGTAATCAAAGTACAGGCTCTAGAATAAATCAGAAACCAAAGTGTGATATTTTAAAAACACAAATTATTGATCAAAAATTATTAGATATTTATCACACCACATCTACAGAAAGTAAAAATAATGTAAGAAAAAAACTAACAGAAATTTATGGACAACATTTTACTGATGCTAGTTGAACACAATTTGAAAAAATTGTTGAATTGCATAAATATGGAATCGTTTTTATAACACCTAATAAAAATGAATATTTATTAAAAGGTCTAGCCACTACCACAACTATGAGTATTCCACCTGCATATAAAGTTGTTAAATGAATAAGTTCTCCACAAGCTACAACAGTAGTTGAAACAGAAGAAGCAGTGTCTTTATTAGGGGTTGGTGAAGAAGGTGCGATTGCTATTGGCGAAGAGGTTGTTGAAGGTGGTGCATCTGTTATGATTGAAGGAGGGCCTATTGGATGAGTTGTGGGTGGAGTAATTATAGTTGGTGGAATAGCATATTTAGTGTATAATTGATCGCATGCTCATAATGCTGATATCAATTCCCATAATCAATATAATAAAATAGAAAAATATTACATACCTTTAGACAATAAAACTCCACAATATACAGAATCAAGTAAAATTAAATTAGGTATTAGTAATGATATGTGAATAAAATTAGCAGAAATTTATCAAGATAATAATAAAGATAACTATCAACTTTTTGAAAAAAAAATTTTAAGTGAAATTACTAAATTTCCACAATTGATAGGAACCTTAGCAAATAGTTTAAGTGATAGTAATTTAAAAACTTTGGTTAAAGTTATGTATAATAATTTTTCAGAAATAAACATTTTTTATATGATGACCAATCAACATGGATGAAAGATTGTAACAAATGCTGTTGGAAATTACTTAGAAATTGAACCAGAATAAAGTTAATAAATTTTCCTATAAAATAATTATAAAACATAACATATTAGGCTTATTTCATAATTAAAATTTTAATTTTGGAATAAGTCATAATAATAATTATGAAAATTTTTTTATTTTTAGTAAAATTAAGTGTAAAATTAATAATATTATAAAGAAGTGGAAGTGACAAAATGAGTCAAAACATTATTTTTGCTTTTGAAATTATTGCCTTAATTATCGCTATATTATTAGTAATTTTAGGTTTATTACAAGGTAAAAAAAATCATAATGGACTTGGTGCTTTAAGTGGGGGTAATCAAGAATTATTTGCTAGTACTAAAGAACGTGGTTGAAGTAAGTTATTTTCTATTGCCACTTTAGTATTAGGTATATCGTTATTTACTATGGCAATAATAGTAAGAATTCTTATTAATACTATTGGAGTTATAAATTAATGATAATTATTTTATAAAAAGGCACACTAAAATGTGCCTTTTTATAAATTTTAAAAGATAGATTATAATTAATTATATAATTAGGATAAAGTTGGGATTGATTGAAATGAAGCAAGAGATTATTAATGAGTTACAAAATAGTATTACACCTTTATCAACGGTTGATTTAACAGTGAAACTTAATATTACTAATCATCATCAACAGCAAGAACTTATTGCTGATTTAGAAGAATTGAAAAATAGTGAAATTATTTTGGAAAATAAAGAACAACAATTTTATATGCTAAAAAATAATAATTTATTTATTGGCAAAATTCAAATTACTAAAAAAGGATTTGGATTTGTTAAATTATTAAATAGTGAAGAAGAATATTACGTTAATATAAAAAACATAAATAATGCGTTAAATAATGATGAAGTATTATGTAAGTTAGTGAAAATTAATAATCAGAATGATGAGGCTGTAGTATTAAAAATTATTAAACGTGATACTAATCTTCTTGTTGGTACTGTTATTGTTAATGCAGATACGAAAGTAAAAACATTATTAATTCAAAATGCAAAGTTACAACAGTATGAAGTTAATATTTTAAATCCTGATAAAGCGTTAGAAAATAATATTGTTGTTGCAAAAATTAAAAATTTTGAACAGAATATTTTTAATGTTACTATTACTAAAATATTGGGTAATATTAATGATCCTGGTGTTGATATTTTAGTTGTTATTTATGAAATTGGCATTAAAGCACAATTTGATGTTGAAACATTAGCAGCAACAGATAAGGTGCCATTAACAGTGTTAGAATCAGATAAAATTGGTCGTATTGATTTGACTAAAGAGTTATTAGTTACAATTGATGGTAAAGATGCTAAAGATTTTGATGATGCTATTTGTGTTACTAAACTAGTTAATGGTAATTATCGTTTAATTGTAGCTATTGCTGATGTTAGTCATTATGTAACAGAAAATAGTCCTTTAGATGAAGAGGCATTTACTCGCGGTACATCTGTTTACTTAGCAGATCGTGTTATTCCTATGTTACCAACGCAGTTATCAAATGGTATTTGTTCTTTAAATGAACAAGTAGAACGTTTATGTATGGTTTGTGATATGGAGATTGATAAGAATGGTTTAACAGTAAAACATAAAATTTATCAGGCATTTATGAAATCAGCAAGAAGAATGAATTATGATGAAGTAAATGATGGATATAATGGTAAAAATCCAAATTTTATTAAAAAACATCCACAAATTTGAGAAATGTTACTAAAAGCAAAAGAATTGCACCAAATTTTATGAAAGTTTAAACAAGATGCTGGAGTAATTGATTTTGAAATTAATGAAGCAAAAACAATTATTAATGACAATGGAGAAGTAACTGATATTATTTTAAGAAATCGTGATATCGCTGAAAAATTAATTGAAAGTTTTATGATTAGAGCTAATGAAGTAGTTGCTAAAACTGTATTTGATATGAAATTACCTTTTATTTATCGTGTTCATGAACATCCTCGTTCTAAAAAAATGCATCAAATGGTTACAATTCTGAAATTAATGGGCATTAAACTAAATCCAAAAATCACAAATATTAGTTCAAAAGATTTACAATTATTATTAAATTCTTTAAAACAATTACCAACATTTCAAGTTTTATCAACTTTATTATTAAGAAGTATGGAAAAAGCACAGTATACTAATAAATGTATTGGCCATTTTGGACTTGCTAGTGATTATTATACACATTTTACTTCGCCAATTAGACGTTATCCTGATTTAATAGTTCATCGTTTATTGCGCCAATATATAGTTAAAAGAGAAATAAATGCTAAAATAATTGAGAAATATCAAAGTTTTACTAATTGAGCTGCTGAGCAATCTAGTAATATGGAATTAAAAGCATTAGAGTGTGAACGAGCTGTAGATCAAATGAAAAAAGCAGAATACATGATGCAATTTATTGGTCATAAATTTGAAGGTATAATTTCTAGTGTAACTGGCTTTGGATTATTTGTTGAGTTAGATAATACAATTGAGGGTTTAATTAGAATTGCAGACATGACTGATGATTATTATATTTTTAATGAAAAAGCAATGATTTTGTTTGGTGAAAGAAAACGAAAACAGTATGCTCTTGGTCAAAAGGTCAGTGTTCTTGTTAAAAGTGCAAATAAAGTTGCTAGAACTATTGATTTTATTTTAGAAGAAAATGGTCAGCAAAATAAAAACCGTGATAAAAATAATAATAATCAATCATCAAAAATGTATAAAGCAAATAATTTTAAATATAGAAAAAAGATAAAACTAAATGGTAAAGTTAAAAAAAATAAAAATGAAAAGAAAAATGGAGTAAAAAAATGAAAATACAAGGGCAAAAAAGATTAATTCAACCAAGCAATCTTAACATTGAATGCTATTATTATAATTATTTTAAATCGCCAGGCTTAAAACAATATCCGGATTTATTATGAGTTAATGAAGATTATAACTTAATTAAGCAAGTAAATATTGAACAAGATACTATAATAAGATTAGCAACTAATTTATTTGAAGTTGGTCAAAAATTTAATTTGTTTGAAAATTTAGATTATTTTATTATGATGCCAAAAAAACCTACTTCAGTTAGTAGTTTAGAATTGGTAATAATTGAATTAATTAAAATTATTAAAAAAAAATTAAATTATGAGATATTATTTATTAATAATATTTTCCAAGTTGATAACTACCGTAAATTTTGAGAAAATAAATTAAAAGTTAGCGAAAGACAAATGGAAATTACTAATAAAATTCATTTATTACCTAAATATATTAAATTTTTTAATAAAAAAAACATTATTATTATTGATGATATAGTTGCCTCGGGGATTTCTATTGCCCAAACTATTTTAGAAATTATCAATAATAACAATGATTTTAAAATTAAAGCTTTGTGTTATGGTTCAGTTTATAATTGAGAAGAAATTTATAAATAGTTAAAAGAGTTTCCTAATTTTTTTCTTTTTTTCTTCTAATGAGTCTGATTCAGATATATTATAAGAATCTTCAATATTATTTATAAATGCATAATTAATTTCAGCATTAATTTGATTTTTAGCAATAAGTTTTAAAATAAAATCAGCAGTATCTGCTTCTAAAGCAAATGTGTAAATTTCGAATTCATCTTCATTAATAATTTCCGTTTTCGTAGAAATTTTTAAAATATGATTTTGTTCATCAATAATAATTTTGCAAACCTCAAGTTTTTTACCAGTTAAAATCTTATAAATAATTACTTTATCATTATTATTTTTATCAAAACCCAAATCGCCTTGATAAAATTGACTATTTTTTACTGCTATTGGTTTAGTATTTAACTCTCCTGCCATGTCCTTAGACTCCTTTCAGTTGTTTATTAATATATAAAATTAACAAAAACCCGTAAAACAAATATAAAATCTATTTCTTGGGTCGCTATACAACAAATATTAATTTTATGTTTAATTTTACATTAATCATTGCTAGAAAAACTATTGATTAATCTAACCTTCATTAGATTATAGCATGTTCTTAATAAAAAACAAATTTAAGTAAGTATTTCAGTATTTATGAAATTATTATTATATAATCTAATTATAAAGTTTATGAAAATAATGGTGGAAACAATGAAAATAATTGCAAAAAATAAAAAAGCGTACTTTAATTATGAATTATTAGAAAAATTAGAAGTGGGAATTGTTTTGACTGGTTCTGAAATTAAATCAATTCGTTTAGGTAATGTATCTTTACAGGATAGTTATGTAACTTTTAGTAATAATGAAGCTTATATTATTAATATGAACATTACTACTTATAAATTTACTACTAGTTATATACTTGATCCATTAAGAAAAAGAAAATTACTTTTAAATGCTCGTGAAATTAAAAAAATTCAACAAGAACAAAAGCAAAAAAACTTAACTGTTGTTCCAACAATGATATATTTAAATAGTAAAAGTAGAGCAAAGTTAGAAATAGCATTGGCTCGTGGTAAAAAAAATTATGATAAAAGAGAAACCATTAAAAATCGTGATGCAGTAAGACAAATCAAAAAATAATAATTTAATTAAGAAAGGAAAAAACACTATGATAATATGATTATCTTTTTTAATAATCTTTTGTTTATTTACAAGTTTTTATTTATTTTTTCTTTTTAAGCAAAAGATAGATAAGTGGCAATGATTATTTATTAGTTATTATTTTTTTCTTTATATTGGTATTAATAGTTTAAAAGCTATTAATAATTTTTTAGTTTTATCATTAACTAATTTAGTAACTGAAGCAATTAGTATTACAGTGATTGTTTCGCTTACTGTAATTATTTTTGCTATACCAGCTACTTTTTTTACTGCAAAATTTAAAAAAAGAAAGTTGTATATTTGATGAATGCATAGTTGACTTTTGGTTACTTGTTGTTTAGTTTTAATTGTACCAAATTTTTGATCTTTGGTTTTGTTAAATATTGCGTTAGGAATGAGTACTGCATCATTAGGAGTTCATGAATTAATGTTCAATGAACAATATTTTTTTAATTTTCACAAAAAATCTTGATATTACTTTTAATTTAAAATTAAAAGTAATATTTTTATATCAGGGGTGATTTTTTGTGACTAATAATGAATTAATTGATGTTTTAAAAAACAAAAAAGATGAAGAATTTATAAAAATTATTAGACATTTTAAAAATAGAATTAAACAAATTGAGAAAAAAGAAAAATTAGATGCAATTGATAAAAAATTTAAAGAAAAAGGAATTCAATGTCCAAATTGTAAATCTTATTGATGTGTAAAAAATGGTTTTAAGAATAATAAGCAAAAATATTTATGCAAAGATTGTAAAAGTAGCTTTGATGCTTTAAGAAATCATTTTTTACATTAGACTTGGTGCAAAACCTTTAATTTTAACAATTTAACGATTATTATTAATATTAAAGGTGATAGTTATTATGTTGAAAAAATATAAAGATGATCAAGAATTTTATAGTTTAGTCGGCATAAAGCCACAAACATTTTATAAAATGCTTGAAATTTTAAAAATTGCTGAGTCTAAACAAAAATATTATGGTGGTAGAAAAAATAAAATTGTAATTGAAGAGCGTTTATTAATGACTTTAGAATATTGAAAAGACTATAGTAGTTATAGAGTTATTGCAAAAAGATATAATATTAGTCATACTAGTTGCATTCGTAATATTTTTTGAATTGAAAATATTTTAATAAAAAGCGGAATTTTTAATTTACCTGGAAAAAAATATTTAACAAAAAATAAAGGTACTAATAATAATTTGTTAGCTATTGATGCTACTGAAACTCCAATTGAAAGAATTAAAAAAAACTAAAATTACTTTTTTCAGGTAAAAAGAAACATCATTCTCTCAAATCCCAAATAATTATTGATATTTCCAATGGAAAAATTATTTCAACTGCTTTTTGTTTTGGAAGCATTCATTATTTTAAATTGCTTCTAAAATCTAAAACTTTTATTCATCCAGAAAAAAAAGTTTTTGTTGATTCAGGTTATCAATGTATACAAAATATTCATAAAAATACATTTTTGCCATTTAAAAAAAGTAAATACAATCCATTAACACCAATTCAAAAACAATACAATAAAACTTTAAGTAAAATTAGAATTAAAATTGAACACGTATTTGCTAAACTAAAACGTTTTAAAATTTTAAGTTTAAAATATCGCAATAAAATACGAAGATTTGCATTAAGATTTAATATTACCTTATGTTTTAAAAGATAACGAATATTATTATTTACTAACTAAAGAATACAACCCATTATTTAACAACAAACAGATTAGTAAATACAACACTATCACGGGTGGTCTAGAAAATAATAATCATTATCAAACTGTTATTAACGAAATGTTTGAAGAAACGGGTATTGATATTAAAAATGAAAAAGTAAAGATTGATTATTTAGGTAAACATTATGCAAATAAATCAAGTACAAAATTATGATATTTTTATGGCATTGATTTAACTAAATTGAATTTGGATATAACAAAAACATACAAAGGTACTGGTGATGGTTCGATTGGTGAAAAAGAAATTAGCGCAAGATTTGTTAATAAAAAACAATTAAACAAATCAAATGATGCTTTAAGTTTAACTACTTATGGAAAATTAAAATTAAAAAATATTATTAGATTTGATAATAACATAAATCAAAAATTAGATATGATTTTAAAAATTTTAAATAGACTTGGTGCAAAACTAAGGTAATTCAAAATTATATATTCCTGCTATTAAATTAAATCTTAATGCAAATCTTCGTATTTTATTGCGATATTTTAAACTTAAAATTTTAAAACGTTTTAGTTTAGCAAATACGTGTTCAATTTTAATTCTAATTTTACTTAAAGTTTTATTGTATTATTTTTGAATTGGTGTTAATTGATTGTATTTACTTTTTTTAAATGGCAAAAATGTATTTTTATGAATATTTTGTATACCTTGATAACCTGAATCAACAAAAACTTGTTTTTCTGGATGAATAAAAGTTTTAGATTTTAGAAGCAATTTAAAATCATGAATGCTTCCAAAACAAAAAGCAGTTGAAATAATTTTTCCATTGGAAATATCAATAATTATTTGGGATTTGAGAGAATGATGTTTCTTTTTACCTGAAAAAAGTAATTTTAGTTTTTTTTAAGGCTTTTATCCCTTTATGTACTATTTTTAAATTTTATCACATAAATGGAGATAAAAGCCTACCTAGGAAATTATCCCTGCATGTATTTAAATCAAACACAAAATTACAGTTTCAAAACTAGGTATGTTATTGAATTTATATGCTGATTCTTTTGCATATAAATGAATATTGTGCTTTGAAACTCTTATGTGTGTTCGGAAAGTTCGTCGGATGTGCTTTCATGCTGATTCAATCTGGTTTGTGTTTACACCCGTTGGTGACACATACC